>NZ_JBHXCW010000044.1:0-42671 GCF_042725365.1 Lentzea sp. NPDC060358
GACTTGACCTGACCCCTCGGGCGCGGCCGGATGCATCAGCACTGCTCGTGACGGGACCACCCCACCGGGCGCGCTCGGTAAAAGCACAAGCCAAAGCCAAAGCCAAAGCCAAGACTGCTCGGCTTCGCCTTCGCTTGCTCTGCCTGGCTCGCGTCAGATCAAGGCCCTGATCGCTCGCTCGAAGCCGATCACGTGTTGTGCTGCCAGCTCTGACGCCTTCTTCTGGTCTCCCTCGACGATCGCCGTCAGCAGGGGCACGTGTTCGTCCACGTGGCCCGCCATTCCCTGCAGCCGTGGCAGGAACACGCACCAGATGCGCGTCGCCAGGTTGTCGTAGGAGATGAGCGTGTCCTGCAGGAACGGGTTGTGCACGCAGCTGTAGATCGCGCGGTGCACTCCCACGTCGTCGCGGAGCAGGTCGGTGTTGTCGCCCGGGCGGGTGGCCGTTTCCAGCTGGGAGCGCAGGTCGGTCAGGGCTTCGCGGTCTGCGGGGGTGGCGCGGTCGGCTGCTGCTGCCGCTGCCAGGGGTTCCAGGGTGCGGCGGACCTCCGAGATGTGGGAGAGGTCCGCGATGTTCACGTCCGTGGCGAACGTGCCCCGGCGCGGGTAGGCGACGACCAGGCGTTCTTGTTCCAGGCGTTTCAGGGCCTCGCGGATCGGGGTGCGGCCCACGCCCAGTTCCGTGCGCAGGCGGTCCTCGTTGATGGGCTCGCCCGGCCTGATCTCCAGCATCACCAGGCGGTCGCGCAGGACCGCGTAGGCCCGTTCGGTGAGGGAGGCGGGCTCGTCGTTGACCCGTTCGTTCATGTGTCCTACTGTACGGCACAGACTGATATACCAGTAGTCGACCAGGGAAGTCGCTGGAGGCGCCGCTCATGACCAGCCCGCCCGGAGCACATCTGCCCGAGCACCCGGATTTCCTCTGGGACGACCCCGAGCCGAAGGCGTCCTACGACGTCGTGGTGGTCGGGGGCGGGGGGCACGGGCTCGCCACCGCCTACTACCTCGCGAAGGTGCACGGGATCACGAACGTCGCGGTGCTCGAGAAGGGGTGGCTCGCGGGCGGGAACATGGCTCGCAACACCACGATCATCCGGTCCAACTACCTCTGGGACGAGAGTTCGGGGATCTACGAGCACTCGCTGAAGCTGTGGGAGGGGCTGGAGGAGGACCTCGGGTACCCGATCCTGTTCGACCAGCGCGGGGTGCTCAACCTCGCGCACAGCCTCCAGGACGTGCGCGACGGCGTGCGGCGGGTGAACGCCAACCGGCTCAACGGGATCGACGCCGAGTGGGTCGACGCCGACGGGGTCCGGGAGATCTGCCCGATCGTCAACACCTCGCCGGACGTGCGGTACCCGGTGCTGGGGGCGACCTACCAGCCCCGGGCCGGCATCGCCAAGCACGACTACGTGGCGTGGGGGTATGCGCGGGCCGCGCACGCGATGGGGGTCGACCTCATCCAGAACTGCGAGGTCACCGGGCTGGAGACGGCCGGCGGGCGGATCGCGGCCGTGCGGACTTCGCGGGGGCGGATCGCCGCCGGGAAGGTCGCGCTGTGCGCGGCCGGGCACAGTTCCGTGCTGGCGGAGATGGTCGGGCTGCGGCTGCCGCTCGCCTCGCACCCGTTGCAAGCCCTGGTGTCCGAGCTGCTGGAGCCCGTGCACCCGACCGTGGTGATGTCGAACGCGGTGCACGTGTACGTCTCCCAGGCGCACAAGGGAGAGCTCGTCATGGGCGCCGGGGTCGACAGCTACAACGGGTACGGGCAGCGCGGGTCGTTCCACGTCATCGAGCAGCAGATGGCGGCGGCACTGGAGCTGTTCCCCGTGTTCGCGCGGGCGCACCTGCTGCGGACCTGGGCGGGCATCGTCGACGTCAGCCCGGACGCGTCGCCGATCGTCGGGCTGACGCCCGTGGGCGGGCTGTACCTCAACTGCGGGTGGGGGACCGGCGGGTTCAAGGCCACGCCCGGTGTCGGCGACTGCTTCGCGCACACCGTCGCGCACGACAAGCCGCACCCGTTCGCGGAGCCGTTCACCCTCGAGCGCTTCACCACCGGCGCCCTCGTCGACGAGCACGGCGCCGCCGCCGTGGCCCACTAGGAGCTGACGATGCAACTCATCCCGTGCCCGTGGTGCGGCCCGCGCGAGGAGACCGAGTTCCACTACGGCGGGCAGGCCCACGTCGCCTACCCCGCGGACCCGTCGGCGCTCACCGACGAGGAGTGGGCGCGGTACGTGTTCTTCCGGGAGAACCCCAGCGGGCCGTTCGCCGAGCGCTGGAGCCACAGCGCCGGGTGCCGGCGGTGGTTCAACGCCGTCCGCGACACCCGCACCCACGACCTGCTCGCCGTCTACCGCGCCGGTGAGCCGATGCCCGAGGTGACCGCATGACGTTCCGCACGCCCACCGGTGGCGCGATCGACCGGAACACCCTGCTGCGTTTCACCTTCAACGGCACCGAGTACACCGGGCACCCCGGTGACACGCTCGCGTCGGCGCTGCTGGCCGCCGGGGTGCACGAGATCGGCAGCAGCGTGAAGCTCAGGCGGCCGCGCGGGATCGTCGCGGCGGGGTCGGAGGACCCCACCTCGCTGGTGCAGGTCGAGGCGCCCTTCTCCGAGCCGATGCTGCTCGCCACGACCGTCGAGCTCCACGACGGACTGGTCGCGCGCGGACTCGCGGGCCAGGGGAGGCTGGCCGCCGAGCCGGACCCCGCCCGCTACGACGCCAAGCACGAGCACTGCGACCTCCTGGTCGTCGGCGCCGGCCCCGCCGGTCTCATGGCCGCGGTGACGGCCGCGCGCAGCGGTGCCCGCGTCGTGCTCGTCGACGAGCAGAACCAGGCCGGGGGCGCGCTGCTCGGCGTGGACGAGTACCTGGACGAACGGCCGGCCGCCGAGTGGGTCGCGGACGTCGTCGCCGAGCTGAGGTCGACCCCCGGTGTGCTGGTGCTGGAGCGGACCACGGCGTTCGGCATGTACCAGGACGGCTTCGTGCTGGCGTTGCAGAAGCGCACCGACCACCTCGGGTTCGCCGCACCCGCTTCCGCCGCGAGGCACCGGGTCTGGCGGATCCGCACCCGGCAGACGGTGCTGGCGACCGGCGCCCACGAACGACCGGTGGTGTTCCCGGACAACGACCGGCCCGGCATCCTGCTCGCCTCGGCCGCCCGCACCTTCCTGCACCGGTACGGGGTGCTGCCCGGCTCGCGCGCGGTCGTGTTCACCACCAACGACAGCGCGTACTGCGCGGCGCTCGATCTCGCCGAGTCCGGTGTGGACATCGCACTGGTCGTGGACGCGCGTCCGGAGGTGCCCGCGCGGCTCGCCACCGAGTGCGCGGCGCGGGGGATCGAGGTCCGCGCCGGAGCGGTCGTCACCGGGACCGAGGGCACCGTGCGCATCTCGGCGGTGCGCGTCGGCGAGGAGACGATCGCCTGCGACGCGCTGCTGGTGTCCGGTGGCTGGAACCCGGTCGTCAGCCTCTTCAGCCAGGCCCGCGGAACCCTGCGCTACGACGCCGGGCTCGGCGCTTTCGTGCCGGGCGAGCAGCTCCCGGCCGTCCGGGTCGCGGGGGCGGCCACCGGCGAGCTCGACCTCGGCGGGTGCGCCCGGCAGGGACGGGAGGCCGCCGCCGCGGCGGGGTTCTCCTCCGGCGGCCAGGTCCCGCTGCCCGTCTCGGACTCGCGCTGCACGGCCCGGTCCGGCCTGGTGCTGTGGCGCGTGCCCGGGTCCGACGACACCAGCTTCGTGGACCTGCAACGGGACGCGACGGTCGCGGACGTGCTGCGGGCGACGGGTGCGGGCCTGCGGTCGCTGGAGCACGTCAAGCGCTACACGACCATCGGCACCGCCCACGACCAGGGCAAGACCTCCGGCATGATCGCGGCGGGCATCGTCGCGGAGGCGCTGGGCGTCGAGTTGGGCGAGCAGAAGCCCACCACGTTCCGCCCGCCCTACACGCCGGTGTCGTTCGCCGCGCTGGCCGGACGCAACCGGGGCGAGCTGCACGACCCGGTCCGCGTCACGGCGATCCACCCGTGGCACGTCGCGCACGGCGCGGTGTTCGAGGACGTCGGCCAGTGGAAGCGGCCCTGGTACTACCCGGAGCCGGGCGAGGACCTGCGGGCCGCCGTGCTGCGGGAGTGCCGGGCCGCGCGCGAGGGCGTCGGGGTGATGGACGGCTCGACGCTCGGCAAGATCGACGTGCAGGGCCGCGACGCCGCGAAGTTCCTGGACCTGCTTTACACGAACACGATGAGCACGCTGAAGGTCGGCCGGATCCGCTACGGCGTGATGTGCGGCGTGGACGGGATGGTGATCGACGACGGCACGGTGATCCGCGTCGGTGAGGAGCGCTACCTCGTCACCACGACCACCGGCAACGCCGCGAAGGTCCTCGACTGGATGGAGGAGTGGCTGCAGACGGAGTGGCCGCACCTCGACGTGCACTGCACGTCGGTCACCGAGCACTGGGCCACGATCCCGCTGGTGGGCCCGCGGTCGCGCGACGTGCTCGCGGCGGTGGCACCGGGACTGGACGTCCGCAACGAGGCGTTCGAGTTCATGACGTGGCGCGACGCCGAGGTCGCCGGGGTGCCCGCGCGGGTCTGCCGGATCAGCTTCTCCGGCGAGCTGGCCTACGAGATCAACGTGACCGCCTGGCACGGCATCGCCGTCTGGGAGGCGCTGATGGCGGCGGGGCAGGAGCACGGGATCACGCCGTACGGCACCGAGACCATGCACGTCCTCCGCGCCGAGAAGGGCTACCCGATCATCGGGCAGGAGACCGACGCGACCGTCACGCCGCAGGACCTCGGGATGTCGTGGGCCGTGTCGAAGAAGAAGCCCGACTTCATCGGCAAGCGCTCGTTCGCCCGCATCGAGAACAACCGCGCCGACCGCAAGCAGCTGGTCGGACTGCTGCCCGAGGACCCGTCGGTGCTCCTGCCGGAGGGCTCGCAGATCGTCGAGACCGACCGGCTGCCCGAACCCCCGGTGCGGATGCTCGGCCACGTCACGTCGAGCTACCCCAGCGCCGCGCTCGGCCGCACCTTCGCGCTGGCCCTCGTGCGGTCGGGGCGCGCGCGCA
The DNA here is from genome assembly GCF_042725365.1 of Lentzea sp. NPDC060358. Lineage (NCBI taxonomy): Bacteria > Bacillati > Actinomycetota > Actinomycetes > Pseudonocardiales > Pseudonocardiaceae > Lentzea > Lentzea sp. NPDC060358. Next base: position 5,097 of record NZ_JBHXCW010000044.1, read on the forward strand.
TCGGCGAGACCCTCTACGTGCCGGTCGACGACGCGCTCGTGCCGGTCACCGTCACCGAGTCCGTGCTGTACGACCAGGAAGGTGCCCGCCGTGACGGCTGACCCGACCAGTCCGCTGGCCGCCTGGGCCGACCGGCTCGCGGCTCTCGCACCCGCGTTGTCCGTGGCGGAACGGCCCTTCCGCGCCCAGCTCACGGTCCGGGTGCCCGACCCCGAGGCCGTCGAGGCGGTGGGATCGGCGCTCGGTGCCCGGTTCCCCCTCGTCCCGTGCACGTTCACCACCGGTGCGGGGCCCTGGGGTGAGATCGAGGTGCTCTGGCTCGGACCGGACGAGTTCCTGGTGGTGGCTCCGCCCGGCACGCAGGTGGCGATCGAGGAGGTGGTGCGTGGCGCGCTCGGCTCCGCCCGGGGGTCCGTTGTGGACACTTCGGCTCAACGCACGTCGGTGGCCCTGGAGGGGCCGCGCGTCCGGGACGTGCTGGCCCACGGATGTTCCGTGGACCTGCACCCGTCTTCGGCTCCCCCCGGCACTTGCGTGCAGACACTCCTCGCGAGGACCGGTGTCGTCCTGCAGGTGAGCGGCGAGGACCGCGTGACCCTGCTCGTGCGGTCGTCGTTCGCCGGCTACCTCGCCGCCTGGCTCGCCGACGCGTGCACCGAGTACGCCGGAGGCTGACCCCGGCTATCGTCCTGGTCGACTCGATCAGGAGGGGGCCGGGTGCCCGGGTTCGCCGAAGGGGTGGAACGCCACCAGGTCGCCGTGTACCTCGGCGCCCTGGCGGCCGGTGCCGTCGCCGGCCGGGCGGCACCGGCGGGGGCATGGCTGGAACACGCCATCACCCCGGTGCTCGCGGTCCTGCTCTACGTGACGTTCCTCCAGGTCCCGGTGGCCGAACTGGGCCGCGCCCTGCGCGCGGGCAGGTTCCTCGCGGCCGCGCTGGTGCTGAACTTCGCGGTGGTGCCGCTCGTGGTGGCGGCGATGCTCGCGTTCCTGCCCGCCGACCAGGCCGTGCGGCTGGGCGTCCTGCTGGTGCTGCTCACCCCGTGCGTCGACTACGTGATCGTGTTCAGCGGCCTGGCGGGCGGCGACACCCGCCGCCTGCTCGCCGCGACACCGGTGCTGCTCCTCGCGCAGATGCTCCTGCTGCCCGCCTACCTGCTGCTGTTCGCGGACGTGGACCTGGCGGACCCGAGACCGTTCGCCGAGGCGTTCGTGGTGCTCATCGCGATCCCGCTCGCCCTGGCGTGGCTCACGCAGCGCTCCCGCCGGGTCGCCGCCACCGCCGGGACGACGATGGTGCCGCTGATGGCCGTGACGCTGTTCGCGGTGGTGGCGTCCCAGCTCCCGAAGGTCGACGACCTGGCCCGCGTCGCCGGCGCGGTGCCGTTCTACGTCGCCTTCCTGCTGGTCATGCCGTTCCTCGGGCTGGGCGTCGCGAAGGCGTTCCGGCTGGACGTGCCCGGCAGCCGCGCGCTCGTGTTCACCGGCGCCACCCGCAACTCGCTCGTCGTGCTGCCGCTCGCGCTGGCCCTGCCCGGTGACGCCGCCGCGGTCGTCGTGGCGCAGACGCTGGTCGAGGTGGTGGGGATGGTGGCGTACGTGCGGGTCGTGCCGCGGCTGGTGGCTAGCGGCGGCTGAGGACGAGGTACCGCTCGTCGTCGATCGGGCGCCCCCACAGGGCCTCGTCGTCGAGGCTGGTGACCACGGCCTCGTCGCGCACGCGCAGCACCAGGTCGCGTGTCTCGTCCGCCGTGAGGCCCGAACCGGTCGACCAGCGGCCCTCGACGAGCACCAGCACACCGTCCGGCCGCAGCAGCCGCACCCACCGCCCGACCGCCGCCGCGGGATCGGGCAGCGCCCACAGCACGTGCCGCGCCAGCACGACGTCGAACGATGCCTCCGCGTACGGAGGGCTGGCGGCGTCGCCCGTCGTGAGGGCGACGCGCACCCCGGCGGCACTCGCCTTGGCCGCGGCGGCCTCGACCATCCGCGGCGCGAAGTCCAGCCCGCTGACCTCGTGCCCGGCCGCGGCGAGCAGGACGGCGAGGCTGCCGGTCCCGCACCCGAGGTCGGCGACCGCCGAACCGGGCTTCGGCGGCAGAGGCAGGAGCACCGCGGCCCACGCGTCGCGCACCCGGCCGTCCCGCAGCCCGTGGTCCGGCTCGTCGTCGAACCCCTCCGCCCGCGCGTCCCAGAACCCCGCGGTCACGCCGTCCTCTTCAACCACCACAACCCCAGCACGGGCAGCACGAGCGGGATGAACCCGTACCCGATCCCGAAACTCGACCACACCGTCGCGTCCGGGAACGCCTCCGGCACCACGAGGCTGACCAGCCCGACCGACACCACCCCGGCGAGCTCCACCGCGCACGCGGCGAACGCCACCCGGCGCGCCTCCCGCGCGAGCGTGACCGTCGCGATCACGTACACGACCGCCGCGAACGCCGACAGCAGGTACGCCACCGGTGCCCGGTCGAAGCGCGTCACCAGCTGCACGGCCGAGCGCGAGGTCGCCGCGAGCGCGAAGATGCCGTAGACGGTGATCAGCATCCGGCCGGGGCCCTGCCGGATCGACGCCTCAGGCATGAGCGGCCCAGATCTGGCCGAGGCGCAGGACCATCACCGGGATGCTCGCGCACCCGAGGGCCAGCACGCCGCCGCTCCACCGGGAGCGCTCGCCCGCGGCCCACACGACCGCGACCGGGACGATCACCGCCGCCCCGATCAGGTACCCGGCGAACGACAGCCGGTCGATCTCCCGGGACGTGATCTGCCCCAGCCCGACGACGGCCTGGACGAACAGGCCGGTCTCGAGGACCGCGAGCAGGAGCAGCAGGCCGCGCTTGGCCGTCGTGAACGGCAGCAGCGGCTGGTTCAGCACGACCAGCACCACCGACCAGACGGCACCGGCCAGCGCGAGGGCGGTCAGCACCGCGGGCAAGACGTCGATCATCAGGCTCGTTTCCCGGGAAGCGGTCTACTCCCCGATGGTGTCACACGCCCGGTCCCGGCCACCTCCGCGGACCCGCCGCCCAATCTTGAGGTCGAGCAGAGGAAACGTGGAGGGAGCGCTGAGGAAGGCCCCGCATTCTTGTTCCATCGCCACCGCAACGGAGTGGCCGCCGAGACCGGGAGCAACGCAGATGACCAAGCACAACGCCGACCGCCGCCGCCGTTCCGCCTGGCGTCCGCTCGCCTTCGCCGCCGTCGGGACCGCGACGCTCGTGGCGATGGGCACCGGCGTGTGGGCGACGTTGTCCGCCACGGCGACCAACACGACGCCCGAGCAGGTGAGCTCCGGCACGCTGAAGCTGACGATGGCCAACAACGGCATCGGCTTCTCGCAGAACATCGCCAACATGGCCCCCGGCGACGTCGTCAACCGCTACGTCGACCTGACCAACGGCGGCTCGCTCGACGGCCAGGCCCTGACCCTCCAGGTCGCGGCGACCGGGTCGTCCGTGCTCATCACCGACGGCGCCACCTCCAAGGCCCTGCGGGTCTCGGTCTCCCAGTGCACCGGCGGCACCTGGAACCCCACCTCCGGCGTCTGCACCGGCGGCACCGCGAGCAGCGTCCTCTCCGCCACCCCGCTGTCCGGGCTGGGCAACGCGGTCTCGCTCGTGCCGGGCAGCCTCTCGGCCGGCGGCGTGACCCGCCTGCAGGTGTCGGTGCAGCTGCCCGACCAGAACGAGACCACGGTGAACGGCGCGCTGCCCGCCGGCACCGTCCAGGGCCAGACGGCGTCGCTCACCTACACCTTCGGCGAGACCCAGCGCACCGCGACCACCACCAACTCCTGACCGGCAGGGACGTAGAACCGCGATGACGACCTCGACTCGGCTCCCCGTTCGACCGGGTGTGGTGCTCGGTGTCGTCCTCGCGGCCTGCGCCCTGACCGGGACCGCGCACGCCGTCGCCGACGCCGACGCCGTCGCGGACACCCAGGTGGTGTCGGCGAAGTGGGCCGCCACCCTCGTCCGTTCGGACGGGACGGTCCTGACCGGAAGCGCCTGGGGCGCCACGTACTCCAACCTCAACACGAGCTACCTCTACGGCAGCGTCCGCAACACCGGCACGCTGCCGCTGACCGCCCAGACCTACGCGCTGTCGACCTCCGGGCTCGTGCTCGGGACCCCGGCCGCCACCGCGTGCGTGAACGGCACCTGGCAGCAGGCCACGAACACCTGCACCGGGACCCAGACGACGTTGTCCGGCGCGACGGCGCTGCCGATCGCGGTCGGGGCCGCCGTCTCCGTGCGGCTCACCCTGCCGCCCACGCTCCTCAGCGGCACGGTCTCGCTCTCCGTGTCCGTCTCCCGCTCTCAAGCCCGCACCCCGTGAACGGAAACCCCATGACGCTGACCACGAACGAGAAGCCCGCCGCGGCCCAGCGGTCCGCGCGCCAGGTCGTGTCCGGTGTGCTGCTCGCCGTGCTCGCCCTCACCGCGATCGCGGGTGCGGTGGTGGTCGTGCTGGCCAGGATCGGGTTCTCGCCGGTGCTCTCGCCGAGCATGGAGCCGGAGTTCGCGCCGGGCGACCTGCTCGTCACCCGCGCCGTGCCGGTGTCCGAGCTCCGGGTCGGCGACGTCGTGGTGCTGCCCCGCCCCGACGTGGCGGGGCAGCGGTACGCCCACCGCGTCATCGACCTGCAAACACGATCAGGTGAACCTGTGGTGCGGACGAAGGGCGACGCGAACGAGTCGGCGGACCCCCAGGCGTTGCGCATCACCTCACCCACCGTGCCGGTGGCCGTCGCGAACGTGCCGGTCGTGGGCCGGATCGCGCTGCTCGGCCGCGACACCGGCGTGCGGATCGCGCTCATCGTGGTGATCGGCGGCCTGGTGCTGGTCGGCGCCAAGCGGCTGTTCTACCGGGACGCCCGGTGACGGCCGCGCTGCCGGTCCGGGTGGACCGATCCACAATGGACCCGATGCCCAACGCCAAGATCCTCGTCGTCGAGGACACCCCGGAGATCAGCTACGTCGTCGAGCTGGCGCTCACCGACGCCCGGTTCGACGTCCGCGTCGCCGCCACCGGGGAGGAGGGCCTGGGCGCCGCCCGGCAGTGGGTGCCGGACGTCGTCGTGCTCGACCTCAACCTCCCCGACCTCGACGGCTTCGAGGTCTGCCGGCGGCTGCGCGAGTTCACCACGGCCTACGTCGTCATGCTGACCGGCCGCGCCGACGAGGTCGACAAGCTGGTCGGCCTCACCAGCGGCGCCGACGACTACATGACCAAGCCCTTCTCCCCGCGCGAGCTGATCGCGCGGGTGCAGGTGATGCTCCGGCGCCCGCGCGGCGGCCCGGCGGCGCCCGAGGTGCCGCACCAGCGCCGCACGCTCGGACCCGTCGAGGTCGACCTCGACACCCGCGAGGTGACGGTGCGCGGCGAACCCGTGCCGGTCACCCGCATCGAGTTCGAGCTCCTCGCCGCCATCAGCGAGAACCCGCGGCAGATCCGCACCCGAGACCAGCTGCGCACGCGGGCGTGGGGAGAGTCGTGGCTCGCCGACGACCACGCCGTCGACGTCCACCTGTCGAACCTGCGCCGCAAGCTCGCCACCGCGGGCGCCCCCGGCCTGATCAGCACCGTCCGCGGCGTCGGGTACCGGCTGAACTGGAAGAACCTGTGACCCGCCGGGTGCTCGTCGTCGACGACGAGCCGGACATCCGCGAGCTGGTGGCGTTGTCGCTGCTCGTCACGGGCTGGGACGTCGTCTGCGTGGAGTCCGGGGCGCAGGCGCTGCGGCTGTGCGCGGACGGGGTCGTCGACGCCGTGCTGCTGGACGTCGACATGCCCGGCATGGACGGCCGGGAGACCGCGCGGGCGTTGCGGGCCGACCCCGTCACCGCGACCGTCGAGGTCGTGTTCCTCACCGCCACGGTGGACATCACGGACCTGCTCCCGCTGGGGTCCGTGCTGGCGAAGCCGTTCGACCCCGCGCGCCTGGCCGACCAGGTCGAGGAGCTGCTGGTCAACCCCGGGGCGCCGCCCGCGGCAGTTCGAGCGTGAAGGTCGTGCCCGCGGGCGAGGTGTCCGTGACGGCGACCGTGCCGCCGTGCGCGGTCACGATCCCGCGGGTGATGGCCAGCCCGAGCCCGGCACCCCGCACACCACCCGACTCCAGGCGCACGAACGGTTGGAAGATGCGGTCGACCTGGTCCTGGGCGATGCCGGGACCCTCGTCCCGCACGTGCACGCGCGCCGTCAGCGGGCAGGCCTCGCGCACCACCTCGATCGTGGTGTCCTGACCGGACGCCTTCACCGCGTTCGCGAGCAGGTTCGTGAGCACCTGCACCAGCCGGTCCGAGTCACCGCGCACCTGCACGTCCGGCCCGCGCTCGGTGAGCCGGATCCCGGCCCGGCGCGCCGTCTCCGCGACCGAGCAGATCGCGTGCTCCACCACCGCGCCGAGGCCGACCTCCGCGAACCGCAGCGGCAGCGTGCCGCGGCGGCTGAGCGTGAGGTCCATCAGGTCGTTCGTCAGCCGCACCAGGCGGTCGGTGTTGCGCGCGGCGATCTCGACGAGCCGCTCCGCCTGCGCCGGCAAGGACCCGAACCGGCCCGACGCCAGCAGTTCCAGCGACCCGTGGACCGACGTCAGCGGCGTCCTGAGCTCGTGGCTCGCGATCGCGACCAGATCGCCGTTGGCACCCGCCTGGCACTCCAGTTCGACCCACGCCGCCAGGTCGCTCAGCAGCACCCGCTCCTCCGGGGTCAGCCGGCGCGGCCGTTCGTCGAGCACGCACAGGGTGCCGATGAGGTGCCCGGACGCCGCGGCGATCGGCTTTCCCGCGTAGAAGCGCACGTGCGGCGGCCCCAGCACCATCGGGTTGGCGGCGAACCGCGGGTCTTCGAGCGCGTCCGGCACCTCCATGACGTCCGGCTTCTCGATGGCGTGCGAGCAGAACGACACACTGCGCGGCGTCTGCTCCGCGTCGAGCCCGTCGCACGACTTGAACCACTGCCGGTCGAGGTCGACGATCGACACCAGGGCCATCGGCGCGCGCAGCAGCCGGCGCGCGTTGCGGGTGATCCGGTCGAACCGCTCCTCGGGGGGAGTGTCCAGCACACCGGTTCCGCGCACCGCTGCGACCCTGCTGATCTCGGCGTCCCACGCGTCGCTGATCACGGTCCGAGTATCAGCACTCCGGGGGCGGGCACGCATCTTCTTGACACCATCGGGGGACACGGGGACCCGGCGCGCGGCCTTCGACTACCTGAGCAGAACGTGCAATCGAGCGCGATTTGTTGTTGCCACGAAATGGCTGTTGCAGCGTCGACGCAAACCTGTTCCTGCTTTTATGCTGCCGCCGTGATTTCGGTGCTGCGCAATTCCTCCTACCGGCGTTTGTTCGGCGCCCAGGTCGTCGCGCTGACCGGAACGGGCCTGGCCACCGTCGCGCTCGGCCTGCTCGCCCACGACCTCGCGGGCCCCGGCGCCGGAGCGGTCCTCGGCACCGCGCTGGCCGTCAAGATGGTCGCCTACGTGGGCGTGGCGCCCATCGCGGCGGCGTTGCTCGGCGCGTTGTCCCGGCGGGCGGTGCTGGTGTCGCTCGACCTCGTGCGGGTCGCGGTGGCGGCGGTGCTGCCGTGGGTGAGTGCGGTGTGGCAGGTCTACGTGCTGGTCTTCGTCCTGCAGGCGGCCTCGGCGGCGTTCACCCCGTTGTTCCAGGCGACCATCCCCGACGTCCTGCCGGACGAACGCGACCACACCCGCGCCGTCACGCTGTCCCGCACGGCCTACGACCTGGAGGGCCTGCTCAGCCCGGCACTCGCGGCCGCCGCGCTGACCCTGGTGGGCTTCCACGACCTGTTCCTGGGCACGGCGCTCGGCTTCGCCGCCTCCGCCCTGCTCGTCGTCTCGGCCACCGTGCCGAAATCGGTGCCGCGCCGGCGCTACGACGCCCACGGCATCCGCATCTACCTGGCCACCCCGAGACTGCGCGGCCTGCTCGCCGTGCACCTCACCGCGGCCGCGGCGGGCTCGATGGTCTTCGTGAACACCGTCGCCGCCGTGCGGGACGGACTCGGCCGCGACGCCGCCGACGTGGCCGTCGCCCTGGCCGTGAACGGCGCCGGTTCGCTGCTGGCAGCCCTCGCGCTGCCACGCCTGCTGGACCGCCACCCGGATCGCGCGATCGTGTCGCGCGCGGCGGGAGTGCTGGTCGTGGTGCTGTTCGCTGGCGCCCTCGCCTGGAACTGGCAGCTGATGCTGCTGCTGTGGGCGCTGATCGGCGCCGGCTGCGCGCTGGCCCTGACCCCCGGCGCCCGCCTGCTGCGCCGCTCGGCGGACCCGGCGGACCGCCCGGCCCTGTTCGCCGCGGACTTCGCGCTGTCGCACGCCTGCTGGCTCGTCTGCTACCCGCTGGCCGGCTGGGTGGCGACGGCCGCAGGCCTGACCACGGCGTTCCTCGTGCTCGGCACGATCGCGGCCTTCAGCGCGACCACCGCGATGCGGCTGTGGCCCGCGCACGACCCCGAGGTCGTCGAGCACGACCACCGCGACCTCGACCCGCACCACGAGCACCTGCACGACGCGGTGCCGGCCGGGGGCGGGTGGACGCACGCGCACGAGTTCCGGATCGACGACCACCACACCCGCTGGCCGCGGCGCTGAACCGGCCGGCACACCTCGGTGAGATTTCCCGGAGGAGCATCGATCTTCGGTGAGACTGATGGACCACGTGGTTCACAGGATCAGCAGTAGCAGGGTGGACAAATAGAAGAGTGCGAACACCGGCGGCACCCACTGCTCGAGCCTGCTGAGTGGCCAGTACAAGGATTTGTCCCGGCCCTGTCCCAAGGCTGTCCACTCGGCACGCCAGTACGGCGACGCGGGCAACTGTTCTTCCAACGCGCCTACGACTCGGAACTTGGCGGAGCTCAGCTGACGGTACGAGCGCAGGGTCCAGTACCACACCACGCATTGCACGCACGCGAGGAGGAGTGTCATGAGCGGCAGCGGCTGTTGCACCGCATCTCCGCGACCGGCGAGGGCGACGTACGAAGCGATCACCGCTGTGTTCAAGGTGAGGAAGAACGTGTTCGCAAGTGCGCGGCGAGCACTGATTCGGTCTGCCATCTCGACGTACAGCTTGTACTGCTCCATGATCGCTGCTCGGTATTTCTCGCCCGCGTCCACGTACGCGATCGGATCGATCCCACCGTTCCACAAGTGCGACGACACATCCTCGTGCGACGCTTGATCGCGCACGAAATAGGCTCGAACCCTCGGGTGGACGCGCATCGGCTGTCATCCTTCATGTTCGGGTCTGAACGTCGGCTTCGGGGATCGACACGGCCTTGCTCGGGTCGGTACCGGTCGCGTAGCGGAGGATGCGGAGACCTTCGAGCCGGATCGCCTGCGGGTAGATGGCCCGGTAGATGTTGCAGTTGGGGGAGCGGAGGTCGAAGCGGCCGGTCGCGCGGAACGTGGCGACGGAGCAACCCCCCGCGCACCAGTTTCGCCAGGAACACTCCCGGCAGCCGTTCTTCTCCTCCGCCAAGAGGTTCCGGATTCCGGCCGGCGCTCGGCGAATGCTCTGGACCGGATCGTCGACGCCGATGCGTCCTACGGTGCTGGACAGATCCATGTGACACTGGGCGAGGTTGCCGTACTGGTCGACGACCACGTAGTCGTCACCGACCCCGCAGGAGCGGCGACGAGGGCTGAGGAGTTGGCCCCGGTCCAGCACCGAACCCAGCAGGCTCCAGCGGGGCAGCCGTTCTTCCACCACGGTGAATGCCCGCGTGAGACCGTCGATCATGGCCTGTTCCTCGAACTGGAGGTCCTGGAAGCTCGTGGAGCAGTCGTTGTCACGGAAGAAGTTGAGGCTGAAGGTCAGCGACCGCTCCACCGCGAAGCGCACGACGTCGGGGACACCGTCCAGATTCCTGCTGGTGATGGTGATGGAGATGTGCGGGGCGAGCCCTTCGGCCACCAGACGTTCGATCGTGCGGATCACGCGTGCTGACGAGGGCTTGCCGCCGAGGGTGGGGCGCTGGGCGTCGTGTGCGGCGCCCAGGCCGTCCAGGGAGATCATCACCCGGATGCCGAGTCGCTTCAGGTCCGCGGCCAGGCGGGGGGCGATGGCCACACCATTGCTGAGCAGTACCGCGGACAGCCCGATTCCCGCCTCGGCACAACGATTTCGGGCGTGCTCGTGCAGTCCGAGAAGGACATCGCTGTTCAGGCTGGCCTCGCCGCCCGCGTACTTCAGCCGCAGTGAACGGAAGCCGTTGCGCAATGCTGACGTCACGAGGGCATCGACGGACTTCCGGGCGGTGTCGTCGTCCATCGAGCTGTCCGACTTGTGGACGTAGCAGTACGGACAGCGCAAGTTGCACTTGTTGGTCACGTGCAGCCAGGCGGTGAGTTCCGTGCTGTCGCCGAACTCCGGCGCCGGCGGCCTGCCGGCCGGGTGGACGATGTCGAACGCCACCAGGGTGCGAAGGGCTTCTTCCACGACGGCGGGTTCCGTTCCGGCAGAAACCAGGTCTTCGATCGGCGTGGCTTCGGTCAAACGGGCCAGCAGTTCTCGTCCTGTCGTGTTCACCACGACCACACCACCGTTGCCCTCTGGGTTGAACAAGGCGGAGTGCTCGTCGTCGACGGGGATCTCCAGCGTACTCGTCGCCCTGATCACGCTTTCGTCCGCCAGGACGGGCAACGTGCGCCGAATGCGTTCACCGCTGGCCGGGCAGGCGCAGTCCTCGCAGGCGTGCACCAGTGGCTCCATCTCATCGGGAATGTCCGAACTGGACAGCACAACGAGACGGCGCTCGGTCGACTTCATGAAGGGGAGCCTCCTACGGCCCGGTCGCCTGTCTTGGTGAAGGTCAGCCAAGCCGTTCCAACCAGGTGGTCAGCGAGCCCGCGGACTCGCTGGACCGGAAGGATGACCAAGTGGCGTGAAGCTTTACGTACCAGCGACGCCGCACTTCCGGTGGCAACTCCCGGAAGAGTTCACCGAAGCGGGTGAACTCCTCCGCGAGGGCGGCGGAGCCGTGTGAGCCGACGCGGTTCTTGGCCAGGTCTCGCAACGCGACGGCGTACTCGTTCGGCGTCTCGTCCAGCGCTGCGAAATCTCCGCTGTTCAAGGAGTCGTGCACGGACAGGTGAGCCGTGATCAGCATCCACCTGGGTTTCAGGTCGGCGAACTCGTAGTGCTGGATCGCGTCCAGGACTTCCGGCCGCCGGTTCTCGATCTCCAACCGGTGCAGAGGGTCGTTCGTCCGGGTCCAGGTGAGGTAGGAGAGTTCGAGCAGTTCGATCAGGCTTGCCGACAGGAACCACCCGTCGGTGACCTTTCTGGCGTGGAAGACGGCGGAGCGCAGGAAGTCCAGCGCTCGTTCGGGTTCATCACTCGCGAAGATCCGGCCTGCGCGGTTCAACGCCGACGGGTACCAGCGAACAGCGTGTTCCTCGCAGAGCCGGATCGACTCCAGGATCAGGTCCTTGGCACGCTCCAGCGGTTGGTCGTCGAGTTCGACGTCGCTCCGTGCCGCCTGCAACAGGCAGATCGCCTGTTCCTGGTAGATCTGACCCAGCCAGGCTGAGTTGCGCAGTGTGGCGAACAGGACCTCCGCACGCTGGTAGTGCTCCCACGCCGCCGTGTAGTCCTGCTCGTACCGGCACACTTCGCCCGCCGTGCTCAACGAGATGGCCATTCCCAGAGGGCGGTTGAGGCTTCTGCGTGCCTCCAACGCGTTCTGCACGAGATCGCGAGCCTCGTCGTAGTCACCCCGCAGAGCCTTCAAGTAGGCCCAGTTGGTGTGGATCGAGGCGAGTTCGGCCCGGTCGTCGTCCTCCCCACCCGAGTGCACGATGTCCGTGATGGCCTCGCAGGCGTTCAGGTAGTGCTCGTCGGCTTCCTGCCAACGCCCGATGTTCCGCGCGTAGAACCCCAGCTCCTTGCGGGTTTCGGCGATGAAGCGCTCTCTCAGCGGCGACTCGAGTGCGCCAGCCTGGCTGAGCGCCAGCCTGAAGTGCTGGTCGGCGTCCGTGACCGAACCGGGTATCCGCATGCAGGCGTTGCCGCGTTCCTGTGACAGCCGGCAGGCCATCGTGAGGTCGGAACTGTCCGGCAACGAGTTGAGCAGGCGGAACGCTGGATCGGGCTGGGCGTTCTGGACGAGGTACCTGGCGGCGTTGAGTCCGAGTTCGAGTAGCTTTCCGGGGCGTTCCGCCAGCCAGGTGCGGCAGCGGTTCACCACAACACCCACAGCGTCGAACGCCGGCCTGGTCGTCACGTGCGAGGGCAGGAAGTGGTCGAGCTCGTGGTAGGCGAGTTCCATGAAGTGGAGGTCGTTGCGGGTCGTCGCGGCCTCGAAGTGCGCCGCGAACTCCTCGGCACCCCTCTCGACGTCGCTGAGCAGGAGGTAGTGCAGGCGGGCGGCTCGCAACTGGTCGAGCCGCCGCTTGTGAACGTCGAGCCTGGCCAGCTGGTGCAGGGCTGTGGGGTTCTCCTCCGGGTCGTCCTCGACGAGCAGGCGGTCCATCGCCGCGATGACGTCGGGGTAGTCGGCTGCCGCTTCCTCGAACGCTTCCGCAGCCCTGCGCCACAGGTGGGTGCGCCACCCCTCGTCCTGGTCGTGCAGCGGAATCAGCCGTTTTGTCAGCTCTTCCGCCAGTGCGTCGTGCAGTGCCACGTCGTGCCCGTTGGCCCTGGGACGGATCCAGGGAAGAGCACGGAGCGAGTCCCAGGCCAGTTCCCACTCACCGCCGCACTCCGGTGGCAGGTGCTGGTCGGCCATGAGGGCCTGCCAGATCTCGAGGTTGACGTTGTGCCTCACGACGGACAGGCGCTTGACGGCTTCCGGCCAAAACTCCGTGCTGCTGAAAGGGGTCACCATCCTGCGGCGGAACCGGTCGCGCAACGCGTCGTCGTGGGGCGGCGACTGTTCCAGCTCCGGCGGGAAGTCGAAGTGCCGCAGGTAGTCGACCGACAGTGCCAGCCAGAGCGGCTGTCCCTCGCAGAGCGACACGAGCGTGCCGACCTCGGTTTCGGTCAGATCGGCGCCGATGTCGCTGCCGACGACGAACCGGATGGCCTCGGGTTCGGTGAAGCCCGTCATCGTGACTGTCACGGCATCTGGTCCCGACCGGGTTTCCTCGAACATCTCGCGGATCGCGTCGAGCTGGCTCTCCGCCGGCCTGCCGGACAGGATGAACAACGTGGAGGGCAGATCGCGCATCCAGTCGTACAGGTGGCTGATGAAGAAGGAGTCGCGGACGACCTCGACCGTGTCGAACGGGATGACGACCGTGAGTTCGTTGTCGGTGATGTACCTCTTGTAACAGCGGGTGAACACCTTGCGGACGCGCGCATGATGGCCCGCGACGACATCGCGGGTGACGCTGACTGCTCTGCTGGCAACGACTTTCGTCAAGTAGTCGGTGAACTCGCGGAAGTAGCGCCGATCTGGATCCAGCGCTTCGGCGACCTGTCTCTGCAGGTTCTCCATCACCCAGTACTCGGAGTCGTCCACGTCGATCGGGCGAATCCACCGGACCTCGTCGGAGGTGTTGCGCTCTGCGAGTGCTCGCAGCATCCGGGTCTTGCCGACACCTCCCGCTCCGTAGAGCAGCACAGCCCTGCTGTTCCGGTCGAGCCGCACGTTGTCGACCTGGTCGAGGATCGGATCCTCGGCGCTTCGCTGGACGTAGTGAGATCCGGGAACCTGCATCAGCCACCTCCGCCGATTGCCGTTCTGACCTGGTTCAGCACCTCGTCGAGCAGACCGTCGTACTGGTTGGTCAGCCCGACGATCTCGTCGTCGTCGAACAGCAGGAGCCGAACTCCGTGCTCGATCTCAGCCGGGGTGTACAGCGCCGGCCTGATGAGTCGCCGCGCCAGATCGCCCGCGGCCGCGGGCAACTGTCCGGGCAGGTCCGAGGGGTTGGTGCAGCACAACCTCATCGCCTCGTGCCAGAGAGCCTCGACCAGCACTTTCGGCTGCTCCGTGCCGGCACCGGAGGAGCTCCACCCCTCGTAGAAGCAGAGGGCGGTGACGTGCGTGTCGCGCCTCTCCTCGACGTCGCGGTAGAAGTGTTCGTAGAGCAGTTGCCGGATGGGCGGGTAGTGCGAAAGCCAGACCTCGTTGTCGTGGCTGAGCAGAGCGGTGCCGGCAATCGCGGTCCACAGGTCCTCCTGGTTCCATCCCGCCTCCTCGAGCGCGGTCCTGAACTCGGGGCTCAGCTTCAGGTGGTGTTTGAGATGCGAGATGGTGACCATCCGGTACGGGGCCAGCACCTGCAACGCGGTGATCAGCGCCTCATGTCGTTCGACCAGTCGCTCTCCGGCCTGCGGGATCAAGGAGTGGATCGAAAGCAGCTCTCTTCTGATGTACGGCGCGACCACGGCGTCGAAGGTCGCTCCGTTGCCACAAGAACCGGGGTTCACGAAGCTCTTCGCCGCCGCCCACCCGAGTGACGAAACCAGCAGCGCGGGCAGTCCCTTGCTCAATCTGTGCAAGCCCGTTGACCAGTCGTCGAGCACCTGCTCCCTGAACGGGAGGCCCGTCTCGCCGATGACCTGGCGGACGATCATCAGTTCGAAGCCGGTGAGCGGCAGCTGGCGGAACCTGTCACCCGTGCCCGTTCCCGCGCCGGTCCAGCCGTCTCCGCGCCGGCTTCCGACGATGACGCTCAGCCGGCTGCAGAGCGGGCTGTCCAGGAGGAACTTGCGAAGGCGGCCGAGTGCGCTCCGGAACTTGCCGGTGGTGTTCCGGTCCATCAGCTCCGCGCTGTCGAGCAGCACCAGGTGGTGGATCGCCCGCCGGGCCACGGCCCCGGCGATCTCTTCCAGCCGGGTGTCCTCGTCCAGAAGCGGATCGGGCAACTCGACGTCCAGCAGTCGCGAGAGCACGCGGACCGCGTCGTATCGGGTGTCGAGGTCCTCGCGGCGCAGATCGACCAGTTTGGTCCATCCCTCGACCGTCCGCGTGAATCGTTCCTTCACCTCCTCGAGGAACCACGACTTGCCCATCTTCGGAGGGGACAGCACCACCCAGTGGTCCAAGCCGCCGAAGGTGGTGAGAGCGTCGAGTACCCGGTCGAGCTCCTGGTCGCGGTTGCGGAACGTCGCAGAGCCAGGCATTGCGCGATGGGGTTTCTTGGCGAGAGGCAGAGCCATGACCGCGTTCGTCAGTTTCTCCTCCGTGGCTTGCGGGGTGAGATCGATCCAGCTCCGGAGGCGGAGCCACCCCGTCTTGGGGGACGAGACCACTTCCAGCACGTAGATGAAATCCACGCCGAGCGTGAGCTCGCGGTGGACGGCGAGGTGGTGCTCCGCCTGACAGAACTCGGAAGCGAACGCCGCGGGGGAGACGAGTGCGAGGAAGAAGTCGGATTGGTCGATTTCCTGCGGGATGACCTGCATGAATCGATCGCCCTGCCGCTCGGTGTCTTCGAACCGGTAAACCTCGACATCTCGTTTCCTGAGCGCATCACTGACCCGTTTCGCGATTGCCGAGTCCTCCTTGGCGTAACTGAGGAACATCCGCACCACCTGACCTCACCTCCTCTCGGCTCGACTGCGACGGAACTCGATTGGCGCGCACCCTACCGGTCGCGGGCACCATCGTGATCGCGCCGGTCGAGGGACTTGTTACCCGTCCGATCGATCTCGATCTGCGATGACAACTTTATGTCCTTGAACTGCGCCGACAGGCTGTGCGAGTCGACCCGGAACTATTCCATTCCACGTGGTCGCGATTTCATTCTGGCTTGCAGGACGAGCTCCACCAGGCGACAGCAAACTCCAGCTGCCGATGGCACCGGTGTCGGTCGGCTGTCTGAGGAAAGTTCCATCGATGGTGTGGTTGTTGTTCAGTGCGATCTGTCGAAGCAACGTGTCGTGAGCTGTCTGTGAGCTGAGGACACTGATCCAGCTGTCGAGCTCGGATTTCCGGCCCGTGAGATTTGTTGCACCCAGCAGAAAGAGGCTTGCCAGTAGTTCCAAGATGTTCGAGCCGATCTCGGTGGCCGTGCTGCACGACGGCAACACCTTCGACATCGCGTTCGCTTGAAACCTTCGGCACGCTGGTTCTCGTCAACCCCGGCCCCATCCGCCGTGCCGCGTCACCGCGGCCACGTCCAGCAAAAGTGAACGTCCGAAGTGGCTTCCATCCGAATGACCGGATGCCGCCCGTCCCCGCCGGAGCTACGGTCGCGTCACCCTGCGATCTCTGCGATCCCCTGCGAAGGAGACCGATCGTGCGAAGAAGAAGATCCCTGCTCGCCACGGCGCTGGTGGCGACGGTCGTGGCCGCGATGGCCGTCCCCGCCTCGGCCGCCGCGCCGCTCGCCGGGTGCTCCGGCACCAACGACGGCGACGTGACGATCGGCGACAACACGACCGTCGAGTCGCCGATCACGATCTCCGACTGCTCGTCGGCGCCCTCGGCCACGGCCACCGTGCCGGTGAAGATCGTGCACACCTACATCGGTGACCTCCAGGTCAGCCTGGTCGCCCCGGACGGCTCCGCCTACGTCCTGCACAACCGCTCCGGCGGTTCGGCGGACGACATCGACCAGACCTACACCGTCGACCTGTCCGGCGAGACGTCCAACGGCACGTGGAAGCTGCGGGTCAACGACAACGCGGCCAACGACGTCGGCCGGATCGACTCCTGGACGCTCAACCTCGGCGGGTCCGCTCCCGCCGACGACTTCTCCGTCGCCGTGTCGCCCGCGTCCGGTTCCGTCGCGGCGGGTTCGGCCGCGTCCGCGACCGTGCAGACGCAGACCACGGCCGGCCAGGCGCAGACCGTGCAGCTGACCGCGACCGGACTGCCCTCCGGTGCCACGGCGTCGTTCAGCCCGGCGTCCGTCACGAGCGGGTCGAGCTCGACGTTGTCGGTCAGCACCACCACGTCCATCTCGTCGGGCACCTACCCGATCACCGTGCGGGCGGCGGGCACCACGACGAAGACCGCGACCTACACGCTGACCGTCACCGGCGGCACCGGGCCGCAGATCCCGGACGTCGACATCGCCGCGGTCAAGCAGCACCTCGCCCAGTTCGGCACGATCGCCTCGCAGAACGGCGGCAACCGGCGCTCCACCACGGCCGGCTACCGCGCGTCGGTGGCCTACGTGAAGGACAAGCTCGCCGCGGCGGGGTTCACGGTCAGCGAGCAGGCCTGCACCTCGGGCTGCACGAGCGGCGCCGGTCCCAACGTGATCGCCGAGTGGCCCGGTGGCGACGCGAACAACGTCTACATGTTCGGCGCCCACCTCGACGGCGTGTCCGCGGGCCCCGGCATCAACGACAACGGCTCGGGCTCGGCGGCGCTGCTCGAGACCGCGCTCGTGCTCGCGCGCTCCAGCCCCTCGATGCTCAACAAGGTCCGCTTCGGCTGGTGGACCGACGAGGAGCAGGGCCTCAACGGCTCGCGCTTCTACGTCTCGCAGCTGTCGTCCGCCGACCGCGCGAAGATCAAGACCTACCACAACTTCGACATGGTCGGGTCGGTCAACGGCGGCTACTTCATCAACAACGTCTCGAGCTCCCAGTCGGTGCACATGAAGGCCTACTGGGACTCGCTCGGCCTGCAGCCGGAGGAGAACACCGAGGGCCGCAACCGGTCCGACGACGCGTCCTTCACCAACGCGGGCATCCCGGCCTCCGGCTACGCGATGGGCGCGAGCGCCCGCAAGACCGCGGCACAGGCGGCGAAGTGGGGCGGCACGTCGGGCGGCGCGTTCGACCCCTGCTACCACTCGTCGTGCGACACCACGGCCAACATCAGCGACACCCACCTCAACCGCGCGGTCGACGGCATCGCCTACACCCTGTGGAAGTCGGCGGTCGGTACCGGCACGCCCGGCGCGGACTTCTCCGTGTCCGCGTCGCCGGCGTCCGGTTCGGTGGCGGCGGGCTCGTCCGTCTCGACGGCCGTGAGCACTCAGACCGTGAGCGGCGCCGCGCAGACCGTGCAGCTGTCCGCGTCCGGTCTTCCTTCCGGCGCAACGGCTTCGTTCAGCCCGGCGGCCGTGACCACGGGGGCAGGGTCGACGCTGGCGATCAGCACCACGGCGTCGGTCGCGGCGGGCACCTACCCGGTCACGATCACCGCGACCGGGTCGGCGACGCGCACGGCGAGCTACTCGCTGACCGTCACGGGAAGCGGCGGCGGCAGCTGCTCGGGCACCAACCCGAACGACGTCGCCGTCCCGGACGCGGGCGCCGCGGTCGACAGCGACGTCGTGATCTCCGGGTGCTCCGCGACGCCGTCGGCGGCGTCCGTGGTCACCGTGCGGATCGTGCACCCGTACATCGGCGACCTGACGGTGGCGCTCATCGCACCGGACGGTTCGTCGTACACCCTGCACAACCGCAGTGGTGGTAGTGCGGACAACATCGACCGCACCTACACGGCGAACGTGTCCAGCGAGACCGCCAACGGCACGTGGAAGCTCCGGGTCCGCGACCTGGCGGCGTCCGACGTGGGCACGATCGACACGTGGGGTATCAACCTGACGCCGTGACCACGGGAGCAAGTGGCCTCTTGGATTATGGCTGCTTTGGGTCTTCTGGGAGGCCACTTGCTCCGGCGACGATCGGTGCCGTGACCCAGAACAGCACCGTCGCGGAACTGTCCGGCGAGGACACCGCGCTCGCCTTCGACGCCCTGCGCGCGCTCCGGCCGCACCTCACCTCGGTCGAGGAGTTCGTCGAGCTCGTGCGGGCCCAGCGGCGGGAGGGATACCGGATCGTCGCGTCGTTCGACCGGGCAGGCCGCGTTGCCGCGGTGGCAGGGTTCCGGCACACCACGAACCTCCACGCCGGGCCGCACCTCTACGTCGACGACCTGAGCACCCTCCCGCCGGCCCGCGGACAGGGCCACGCGAGCGCCCTGCTGCGCTGGGTCGACGAGGAGGCCCGCCGCCTCGGCTGCGCGGGCGTCCACCTCGATTCGGGAACGCAGCGGCACGACGCCCACCGGCTCTACCACCGCTGCGGGTACGCCATCCCCGCCTTCCACTTCTCGAAGGCGGTCTGACTCACGCCAGCCCGATCTCCACGACGAGCTCACCGGTGGGAGTCGCCGAACCACCCTCCGGTTCCACCGTCAGCGCGACCCGCTGAGCACCCGGGATCCCGCTCGCCACGAGCGGCGACGTGGGCGAGGGCAGCACCCCGGCGGAGTGCGGGCCCTCGTCGTTGATCATCCACAGCTGGTAGACCCGGTCGCCGGCGGGCGTCGGCAGGTTCTTGCCGAGGAACAGCATCTCGTTGCGGCTGGGGGACATGACGGCCGTGCCGGCCGCGCCGTTGGCCCCGGCGGCGTTGAAGATCTTCGCGTCCGGGGTGGACAGCAGGTCGGAGAACCGCCCGTACTGGCTCGACAGCTGCGCGAGCTGGTCCTGCTGACCCGACTGCACGACCTGCACCCCGACGACCGCGACGGCGACCAGGCACGCGGCGGCGAGCAGCGCCCCCGCCCGTCCGTACCGGCGGGGGCGAGGCACCCGCGCGGTCCGGGGCGAGAGCTGTCTCGTCTCGGCCGCGGCGGCGAGCACCCGCGCCTTCAGGTGGGCGGGCGGCGGGAACTCGACGGCCTCACCGAGCCGCGCCGCCGTGGCCGCGAGCTCCGCGACCTCCTCGGCACAGCTCTCACACCGGGCGAGGTGCGTCTCGAACGCCGCCCGTTCGGTCTCCGACAACGCGTTCACGGCGTAGGCGCCGGTGAGCGTGTGCAGATCTGCGGATGTGCTCCTCATCCGGTCACCCCCATGCAATCCCGAAGTCTGATCAGTCCGTCCCGCATCCGCGTCTTGACCGTGCCGAGCGGAATGCCCAGCAGGCTCGCGACCTCGGGGTAGGAGTAGCCCTGGTAGTAGGCGAGCACCACGGACTCGCGCTGCAAGCCGGTGAGGAAGCCGAGACACCGGCGCACCTGCCGCTGCTCGAGCCGGCCGGAGACCTGTTCGCTCACCTCGTCGAACGGGCGGTTCGGGTCGAGCCGCGCCACGTGCTCCTCGCGGTGGCTCGCGGCCTGCGCGGACCGGACGCGGTCGACGGCACGCCGGTGCGTCAGCGTCAGGATCCAGGTCATGGCCTTGCCCCTGCCGGGGTCGAACCTGGTCGCCGTCCGCCACACCTCGAGCATCACCTCCTGGAACACCTCCTCCGACTGCGCCTGGTCGCGCACAACACGTCTGATCAGCCCGAAGACCGAACCGGACACGACGTCGTAGAGCCGTTCGAACGCGGACTCGTCGCCCCGCGCCACGAGAGCCAGCAGATCGTCGGGCGTCGGCTCGGCCAGGCCTGCGTCGGGCGGAATGCTCTGCAACGCCCGCTCGCGCTTCGCCATGTGGCTCCCTCTCCTCGGCTCGGACATGAGGTGTTCGGAGCGGCGGGCGCTTTGGATCGGTGGTGAATGAGGATTCGTGCCGGTGGGTGGTGGTCCTGGTCCGGATGGAGCTGCGGTGGGGGTGATGCGTTTGGTCTGTCCGGGGTGGGGCGGGCGTGGGGGAACGGCGAGGGGTGGAACGGGCGAGAGGTGGAACGGGCGAGGGTGGAACAGGCGGCGGTTGATGTGGGTGGGGTGGACGTGGTCGTTGTGGTGCGGCGCGCGCACGGGACCCGCCCTTGGGGAGATGCACGGCTTGCGTGGTGTGGCGGCGCGCGCACGGCACCCCGTTTCTCGGGCGTGGGCGACGCGCACACGGCGCCTCACTTCCGGCACGCGTGCGCCTCGCGCGCTATGCGGCCGACGCGCGCACGCCGCGACACGGCACGTGCCGCGCCACGCTGGCCGCGCACAGCACGTGCCGTGTGCGGCCGACGCGCGCACGGCACCCCGCCCCGACACGGCACCCCACCCCCACACGGCACCCCACCCCCCACACGGCACGCCACTCTCGACACGCACACCCCACCCCCGACACGCGTGCACCTCGCCCGCCACACAGCCGACGCGCGCATGCCACCCCCACGCCACCCACGCCGCCACCCCCAAGCCGCAAGCCCGAACCGGGCACACCCCTGCCCGTTTCCCCGCAAGCGCCAGCTCAAGCCTTGCCCAATTCGGATGCGATCAAGGTCGTACGGTCCCTAACCTCGGCTCATGAGGCTGCTCCTGTGGTTCGCGCTGGCGTGCATGTGCGCGCTCAGCGGAGACATGGTGCTCGCGGCCGTGACGACGGCGCTGCTGCTCGGCTGCGCCACCGACCACGGCCGCTGCTGACGCCGTTGTGCGCGCCGGGTCCCACCAGCCCGGACGTGATCACCTAAACCGGTACGCCGTCCGGTACGTACCCCTTCCTGAGTGGAGCTCGTCCGCTCGCCGCCGCTCGAACCCCCGGTCGCGGACTTCACGAGAGGGCACACATGGGCAAACACCACGACGACAACCGCCGGCCGAAGGTCATCGCGGCCAGTGCCGGTCTGCTGGCGGTCGCGATCGCCGCGGCGACGTTCACCGCGAGCCAGGCGGCGTCCGACGTGAGCACCACGCCCGAACGCGCCACGGAGACGTTGCGGGAGAAGGCCACCACGTCCGGCACCGCCTGGGCCGTCGACCCCGGCACGAACGAGGTCGTCGTCACCGCGGACAGCACCGTCACGGGGGCGCGGTGGGACAGCCTGAAGTCCACTGTGGACAAGATGGGCAAGGGTGTGCGGCTCGAACGGGCCGAGGGCACGTTCCGGCTGTTCGCCGAGGGCGGTGACGCGATCTTCGCGGGGGGCAGCCGCTGCTCGCTGGGCTTCAACGTCGTCACCAACGACAACCGCCCCGCCATCCTCACCGCGGGCCACTGCACGGCCGCCGGACGGCAGTTCTCGCTCGCCGCGGGCGGCCGGGCGGCGGCGACCGTGGCGCGGTCCACGTTCCCCGGCAACGGCGACTTCGCGCTGCTGACCTACAACGACCGCAACGCCGACGCGCCCAGCCAGGTCGACACCGGCAACGGCAACCGGGTGCAGATCCGGCGCGCGGCCGAGGCCCAGGTGGGCCGGCAGGTGCAGCGCATGGGCAGCACGACGGGCCTGCGCTCCGGCCGCGTCACCGCGCTCAACGCCACGGTGAACTACCCCGAGGGCCGCGTCACCGGTCTCATCCAGACCACGGTGTGCGCCGAGGGCGGCGACAGCGGCGGTCCGCTGTTCGCGGGCAGCGACGCGATCGGGCTGACGTCCGGCGGCAGCGGTGACTGCCGGCGCGGTGGCGTCACGTTCTTCCAGCCCGTCACCAAGGCGCTCGCCGCGGTGGGCGCGCGCATCCCCTAACGCACCGACTGGGCGAAGGCGAAGACCTCGTCCGGGTCGTACTTCGCGGCAACCTCGCGCAACCGCCCGAGGTTGCCGCCGTAGTACGCCTCCGCCCACCGGGGCATCTGCGGGTCGATGTAGTTGACGTACCCGGTGTCGCCGACGAGCGCGCCGAGCCCGTCGCGGACCCGGCCCATCGCGCGGGCGGCCTCGGTGGCGCCGGCGGGCGGCGTCTTGAAGTAGACCTGCGCGGACGCGAGGGCCGCGCGGTGCGGGAACGCGGTGGCGTCCGGCGCGACGTCGGCGACCGCGCCGCCCAGGCCGTCGAAGATCAGGTAGGACTCGTCGGACTGACCGTTCATCAGCGCCACGGCCCGCGCCGGGTCGCTGATCGGCTCGCGCACGATCCGCGACGACGCGACGAACGACTCGTGCTGCACGCCCGTGCCCGCGAAGTACTGCACGGCACCGGAGTAGCTCTGCGGCTGGACGAACCGGTTCGCGGCAGCGGGCAGGCCGGACAGCAGCGAGGACAGCGCACCGGCCGAACCGGCGAAGCACCCGCCCACGCGGCACGTCGGCTGGGCGCCGCCGCGGACGTTCACGTTGGACCACAGCTCGTTCGGCGCCCGCGCGATCCAGGTCTGC
Source organism: Lentzea sp. NPDC060358 (assembly GCF_042725365.1). Classification (NCBI taxonomy): domain Bacteria; kingdom Bacillati; phylum Actinomycetota; class Actinomycetes; order Pseudonocardiales; family Pseudonocardiaceae; genus Lentzea; species Lentzea sp. NPDC060358. The sequence goes on from NZ_JBHXCW010000044.1 coordinate 27,980, forward strand.
CACGCGCCGAGCACGTCCGCCGTCGCACCGGCGGGGTACTCCAGCGAGAACACGGTGACCTCGGGCGCGGGCACGGTGGAGAACACGAACTCGGTGACGATCCCGAAGTTGCCGCCCCCTCCGCCGCGCAGCGCCCAGAACAGGTCGGGCTCCTGCTGCGCCGACGCCGTGACGAGCCGGCCGTCCGCCGTCACGACCTGGGCCGACACCAGGTGGTCGCACGTCAGCCCGTACTTGCGGGCGAGCACGCCGATGCCGCCGCCCAGCGTCAGGCCCGCGACGCCGACGGACGGGCACGTGCCGGTGGGCAGGCAACGGCCCGACGCGGCCAGCACGCGCGACACCTCGCCCAGCGCCGCACCCGCCCCGATGCGGACCTGGTCGCCGGGCAGCACCTCGACCGCCGCGAGGTCGCGCAGGTCGACCTGCAGGCCGTTCTCCGGTGTGGAGTACCCGGCGTAGCTGTGCCCGCCGCTGCGGGCGGCGACGGGCGCGCGCAGCCGGACGGCCTCGACGCACGCCTGCACGTCGGCGGGGGAGGCGACCCTCGCGACGGCGGCGGGCTTGCGGCCGTCCCACACCGGGTTGAAACCCTGGTAGGCGAAGTCGTCGCCACCGGGCAGCGCGAGCCGGCCGGCCAGGCGGGAGCGCAACGCGGCCCAGTCGGGCGGTCCACCCGGGACGGCCGGACTGGACGGTGCCAGACTGGACGGTGCCGGACTCGGACCCGGCCCCGGCGGGGGAGTCGCGCCGCAGGCCGCGAGCGCGGCACCGGTACCGGCCAGCCCGGCGACTTTCAGGAACCCGCGTCGATCCACCCGGCCGATACTGGCACGACTTGATCACCTCCGCGCGGGGCGGCTACGGGACCAGCACGATCCTCCCGCCGGTGGTGCCGGCGGCCTGCCGGGTCCACGCGTCGGTGACGTCGGCGAACGGCACGACCTCGTGGTCGACCGCGAGGGACCCCTCGACCGAGTACCGGGCGATCGTCGTGATCGCGTCGGCTCGTTGCCGCGGCGTCAGTTCGTTGTTGGTGTACCCGGACAACCGCAGCGAACGGCTGCGCAGCAACGACGACGTGACCGGGCACGTCTCGCCGGCCGACGACCCGAGGTTCACCCAGCGCCCGCCGGGACGCAACGCCTGGGCGGCGGCCGCGGCGGGAGCGCCGAACAGCGGGTCGAGCAGGAGGTCGGCACCGGTCGCCACCTCGGTGAAGTCGGCGTCCAGCCCGACCACCGCGTCCGCACCGGCTCGCCGGGCCCGTTCCCGGCCCGCGGCCGACCGCGCCGCGGCCACCACCCGCCCGGCGCCCGCCAGCCGCGCCAGCTGGATCGCCGCCTGCCCGACGGCACCGGCGCCCAGCACGACCACCGTGTCACCGGCCGCCAGCTCACCCCGCCACGTCAGAGCCATGTGCGCGGCGACGGCGGACAGCCCGAGCGCCGCCAGCGCGACCGGGTCGACGCCGTCCGGGAGGTGCACGAGGTCTTCCCGCCGCGCCAGCGCTCGCGCGGCCATGCTGCCGTCACCGGGCGCCATTCCCGCAGTGGTCGGGAACCACACCGCGCGGCCGCCGACCGTGCCCACGCCCTGCACGCCGGGCACGTACGGCGTCGCGGGGACGCCGAAGTACGAGGTGCCGTCCGCGCACAGCAGGTCCAGCGGCGTGAGGGGCGCGGCCAGGACGTCGACGACCACCTCGCCGGACGACGGGGAAGGCTCGTCCCGGTCAGCGAGCGACGGCGGCTGACCGGGACGGGCGATCAGTGCTGCGCGCACGGCTGGAGCACGAAGTCGTAGCGGGCCTCGATCCACGGCATCTCGACCGCGGTGCCGTCGGGCGCAGTGCCGGGGTCGCGGGGTTCGAACGCGACCACGAGCTCCTGCTTGGTGCCGAACACGACGTCGCTGTCGAGGTACTCCGCGCCCTCCTCGAACAGGTGCGTGATCAGCGGTTCGTGGTCCTGCGCGGTGACGAGGAAGTGCACGTGCGCCGGCCGGAAGTGGCTGATCGCGGTCTGCTCGATCAACGCGCCGACCGGCCCGTCCATCGGGATCGAGTAGCCCTTCGGCGCGATGGTGCGCACGCAGTAGGAGCCGTCCTCGCGCGGGTGGTACTTCGCCCGCAACCGGGCCTCGTCGACGTCGAGCTGGGACTCGTAGGCGCCCTCGGCGTCGGCCTGCCACACGTCGAGCACCGCGCCGGAGACGGGCGAGCCGTCGAGCGACCGGACGGTTCCCGTGATGTAGAGCGGGGTTCCGTCCACGTCGTCGGACATGTCGCCGCCGAAGCCGAGCTCGGGGGAGCCGTCGATGTGGAACGGGCCGAGCACCGTCGCGGGCGTCGCGCCGGGGTCGAACCGGTGGTTCATCTGCACGACGAGCATGCTCAGCCCGAGCACGTCCGAGGCGAGGATGAACTCCTCGCGCTTGGAGTCGCTGATCTTCCCGGTCGCGGTGAGCCACTGGATCGCCGTCATCCACTCGGCTTCCGTCAGCCGCACCTCACGCGCGAAGTCGTGCAGGTGCTGGACGAGCGAGGTCAGCAGCTGGGCCGTGCGCGGGTCCTTCGCGGTGGCCCAGCGCTGCTGCGCCAGCTCGGTGATGTTGTCCTCGGTGACGAGGTGCATTGCTCACTCCTCTGCGGGCGCGACCGACCGCGTGTTCGAGTCCACGGACAGGAAGATGTCGTTGGCGACCGGGTGGCGCAGCTCCTCGGCGAGCTGCCCGATCAGGCCGGCCGTGCGGGCCAGCAACGCGAAGCCCCGCAACAGCTCCAGCGGCAGACCGAGGTCCGCGAGCGCCGCGCCGCACGTGCCGGCGCCGTTGAGCGGCAGGGTCTTGCCGAGCACCCGCGGGTGCACCCGCCCGATCGCGGCGAACAGCGAGAGGTGCGGCCCGGTCAGGCCTTCCTCCTCGGCGATCTGGAACAGCCGGGGCGTGCGCGGGTCGCCGTTCTTGTGCACGTGGTGCCCGAGACCGGGGATGCGTGCCTTCCCCTGCGCCCGCACGGTTTCCAGCGCGAGCGCGTCCCAGCCCGCGTCGTCGGAGGGCAGATCGGCGGTGGTCACCACGGCGTTGAGGAACCGGCTCGCGTCCTCGGTGACGCCGAGGAACCGCGACCCGCCGCCGAGCAGCCCCGCCGCGAGCGCGCCCTGCACGGAGTCCGGCGCGGACAGGTAGGTGAGGCGGCTGACGATCGCGGTCGGCGTGAACCCGTGGTCGGCCAGCGCCGCGAGCACCGCCTCGAACAGCCGCGTCTCGCCGGGGGACGGCCGGCGCTGGGTGGCGAGCCAGAACGCCAGCTCGCCGAACCCGACGCTGCCCATCACGTCCCGGGCGAGGTCCTTGCCCAGCAACGTGATCGTGTCGGGCGTCGACGCGCCGAGCGCCGTGTCATAGACCGTCACGGTCCTCCTCCAACCAGGCGCGCAGCTGCGCGCCGTGCTCGTCCAGTCCCGGCGGCGGCAGCTCGTACACCGCCGGCGTCTCCGAGAAGCGGATCGGGTGCCGCGTGGTCGGCACGTCGCCGACCACCACGACGGGGTCGAGCCCGAACCGCTCGGCCATCGCGAACCCGCCGTCGATCGTGTTGATCGGCCCGCACGGCACCCCGGCCGCGACGAGCAGGTCGAACCACTCGACGGCGCCACGGGTCCTGAGCCGTTCCTCCAGCACCGGCCGCAGCTCCTCGCGGTTGCGGGTGCGGTCGGCGTTGCGGGCGAACCGCGGGTCGTCCGGCACCTCCGGCAGCCCGAGCACCTCGCACAGCTTGCGGAACTGGCCGTCGTTGGCCGCCGCGACGATGAGGTCGTTGTCGGCCGTGGGCAGCGGCTCGTACGGGAACACGCTGGGGTGCGCGTTGCCCATCCGGAACGGCACGGTGTCCCCGGCGACGAACGCCGAGCTGTGGTTCACCAGGCCGGTCAGCGCCGACGACAGCAGGTTGACCTCGACGAGCTGGCCCTGCCCGGTCGCGTCCCGGTGGCGCAGCGCGGCGAGGATGCCGATCACCGCGTGGTTGCCCGCCATCACGTCGAACACCGAGATGCCCGCGCGGTACGGCGGCCCGTCCGGGTCGCCGGTCAGGCTCATCAGGCCGGAGATCGCCTGCACCATCAGGTCGTAGCCGGGCACGTGGCTGCCCTCGCCCGACCCGAACCCGGTGATCGACGCGTAGATCAGCTTCGGGTTGTCCGCGCTGACGGACGCGTGGTCGAGCCCGTACTTCGCGAGGCCGCCCGGCTTGAAGTTCTCGATCAGGATGTCCGCGCGCCGGGCCAGCTCACGGCCCAGCGCCGCGTCGTCGGGGTCGCGCAGGTCGAGCGCGATCGACCGCTTGCCCCGGTTGACGCCGAGGTAGTAGGTCGAGACGTCCTCCCGCACGGGCGGCATCCACGTGCGGGTCTCGTCCCCTTGGGGCCCCTCGACCTTCACGACGGTGGCACCCATGTCGGCGAGCAGCATCGTGGCGTACGGGCCCGCGAGCACGCGCGAGAAGTCGGCGACCAGCAGGCCCTCCAGCGGTCCCCCCATCAGACGGACGTCCTCGTGTCGCCGCGGTAGTCCGTGTAGGTGTAGGGGTTGTCGAGCACCTTCGACTCGGGGATGTCGGGGTTCATGCCCTTGTCCCACGCCTCCTCGCCCAGCCGGCCCTTCAGGTGCTCGACGGTCTGCTCGACCTGCGAACGGATGTGCCCCAGGTCGACGCCCACGAGCTTGTGGTCGCGCTTCACGATCCGCCCGTCCACGAGCACGGTGTCCACATCGGACCGTTGCGCCTGGAACGCGACGTGCCCGTACGGGTTGAGGATCGGGAACATCGCGGGGGAGTTCTCGTTGCGCAGCAGCACGATGTCGGCCTTCTTGCCGACTTCGAGGCTGCCGATGTCCGAGTCGCGGCCCAACGCGCGCGCTCCGCCCATCGTCGCCCAGTCGACGACGTGCTCGGCCCGCAGCGACGAGTGCGTGACGGTGTCATTGGTGGCGTGCGCGGCCATGTGCTCGCGCGAGCGGTCGGCGCCCAGCGTCGTGCGCATCGCGGAGAACAGGTCGGCGCTCCACCACACCGAGGTGTCCATCGACAGCGAGACCGGGATGCCGTGCTTGCGGATGACCCAGGTGGGAGGGTAGCCCTGGCCCGCGCTCTGCTCGCTCTCCGTCGACACGGAGATCGAGCCGCCGGTGGCGGCGATGCGGTGGTAGGCGTCGTCGGTGAGCGACGCGGCGTGGACGTAGACCGTCTCCGGTGTCATGAACCCGTGGTCGTACATCAGCTTGATGCCGTCGTCGTTCGTCGCGCCCCACACGCCCGCGTGGGTGGTGACGGGGACGCCGAGCTCGCGGGCGACCTCGAACGCGGGCTTCTCCGGGAACGACGGGTCGCCGGTGACGTCGAACGCGAGCTGGAAGCCCAGCATGTCGTCGCCGGTGATGCGCCGGGTCACGAAGTCGCGGAACTCCGGCTTCGCGGTCCACGACGCGGGGCTGTCCTGGATGTTGCCGTAGGCGAGGACGAACCGGCCGGGCACCGCCTGCAACGCGTCGACGGCGGCGTCGGCGTGGTCGGGGGTCTGCAGGCCGTGCGACCAGTCGACGGTGGTGGTGACCCCGGCCTCGAGCGCCTCGGCCGCGCTGAGCAGGTTGCCCGCGTGGACGTCCTCGGGCCGGAAGACCTTGCCCCACTCCAGGTAGTACCAGACGAAGTACTGCGTGAGGGTCCAGTCGGCGCCGTAGCCGCGCATCGCGGTCTGCCACATGTGCCGGTGGGTGTCGATCATGCCCGGCATGACGATGCCGCCGGCCGCGTCGACCTCCTCCGTCCCCTCGGGCACCTCCAGCGCGGGCCCGATCGCGGCGATCCGGTCACCGACGACCAGGACGTCGTGGCCGGTCAGCACGCGGTGCTGCCCGTCCATCGTCAGGACCGTGCCGTTCCGCAGAACAACGGGACGTCTTTCACCGACCATGGCGGGCCTCCGTGACCGACAGGCGGACAAGTGTCCGTTGAATCCTCAACCTTCCGGGGTCGTCCGTCAAGCAACTCCCGGCCGGAACTCGGCGTGCGGCACCGAGTCCAGGCGCGCGAAGTCCGCGCTGATGTCGCCCGCAGCCTGCAGCAGCAGCGGCAGGTGGTGCTCGAGCATGCGCTCGACGGACGTCTCCGCCGCGTGGCAGTTGACGTTGAGCGCCGCCACGACCACGCCGTCGCCGTCGCGCAGCGGCGCCGCGATCGACCGGATGCCCGGCGCCAGCTGCTCGTCGGTCAGCGCCCACCCGCGCGCCCGCACCTCCCGCAGCACCGCGTCGCGCTCGGCCGGCTCCGGCCGCCACCGCGCGGTGAGCCCCGACCGCGTCGGCTGCGCGAGCACGGCCTCCAGCTCGGCCGGCGGCAGCGCCGCGAGCTGCACCTTCCCGAGCGACGTGGGCAGGGCCGGGAACCGCGTGCCGATCTGCACGGACAGCGTGACGATCTTCGGCACGGCCACCCGCGCCACGTAGACGATGTCGGACCCGTCGAGCTGGGCGATCGAGCACGACTCGCCGGTGCCCGCGCCGAGGCGCTCCATGTGCGGCCGGGCCACGTCCCACAGCCCCATCGACCGCACGTACGCCACACCGAGCTCGAGCACCTTCGGCGTGAGCGCGAACCCGGCCTCGCCCTGCCGCACGTACCCGAGCTCGACGAGCGTGAGCAGGATCCGCCGCACCGTCGGGCGCGCCAGCCCGGTGACCGACGCGACCTCGCTGAGCGGCATCACCGGGCGCAGCGGCTGGAACGACCGGATCACGTCGAGGCCGCGGGCGAGCGCCTCGATGAAGTCGGGGCCGGTGTCAGGTCTGGCAGGCATGGGCCCAAGATAACGGACACCTGTCCGCTCAGCGTCCCGATGACGCCAGCGCCACGCAGACGACCACCAGCGCGGCGATTACGAGCAGCGTCACCGAGACATCGAGCAGGAAGCCGAGCAGCCGCGCGGTGGCCACGGGCTCAGCCCGAGCGGACGTCCGCGGCCCTGGTGGCCCGCAGGCTGGTCAGCGTCACGATGCCCAGCGTGGCCACGATGACGGCGAGGGAGACGGGCGTCGGGATCTCCGGCACGGCGGGCCAGATGCCGTGCGCCCAGTGCAGCACCAGCTTCACGCCGATGAACGCCAGGATGATCGAGAGACCGTGGTTGAGGTGCACGAGCTTCGCGAGCGCGGTGTGCAGCACGAAGTACAGCGCGCGCAGGCCGAGCAGGGCGAACGCGTTCGTGGTGAACACCAGGTACGGGTCCTCGGTGATGCCGTACACGGCGGGCACCGAGTCGATCGCGAAGACCACGTCGGTGGCGAAGATCGCGACCACCACGATGGCGAGCGGGGTGAGGGCGCGCCGGCCGTTCTCGCGGACCAGCATCTTCGTGCCGCGGTAGTCGTCGGTGACCGGCATCAGCCTGCGCATGAACCGCACCGAGCGCATCTTCGAGATGTCCTTCTCGGCGGTGGCCTCACCGGTCAGCGCCGAGTGCAGGATCTTCACCGCGGAGGCGAGCAGGACCAGGCCGAAGACGAGGAACGCCCAGGTGCCGGCGGACAGCATCGCGGCGCCCGCGGCGATGAACACGCCGCGCAGCACCAGTGCGCCGACAATGCCGTAGAGCAGCACCCGCTGCTGCACGGCGGCCGGCACGCTGAACGCCGCGAGCAGCAGCATGAAGACGAACAGGTTGTCGACCGAGAGCGACTTCTCGACCACGAAGCCGGTGATGAACTCGATCGACTGGCCGCCGCCGAACTCCCACCACAGCCAGAGGCCGAACACGAACGGCAGCGCCAGGTAGAACACGGACCAGCCGATCGCCTCGCGCAGCGACACCTCGTGCGGGCGGCGGGTGACCAGGAAGTCGACGACCAGCAACGCGACCAGCACGGCGATGCTGATGAACCACAGTGCGGGTGATGCCACGGAACCGGGCACAGAGCTCTCCTCGAACGCGATCGTTCGAGGTCTCCTTCACCCGCGGGCGGGTGGCCTCCCGGGGACGCTGCGGAGCGTCCGTACTGACCGGGCAGGCTCTTGGGAAGTACTCCCCTCGGTCCGGACAGTATCACCGTCGTTAAAGGAAAAGTAAACTCGGGGTAAGTGGTTACTTCTCAAGTTGGTCGAGATCACACAGTGGGGGCCATGACCGACAAGCTGTACGCCATCGGCGAGGTGGCCCGCCGGACCGGGCTGAGCGTGAGCGCGATCCGGTTCTACGCCGACGCCGGGGTCGTCGAGCCCGCGGGCCTCACCGCCGCGGGCCACCGCCTCTACGACGTGCGGGCGATCGCCAGGCTCGAGTTCGTCCGCACGCTGCGCGACCTCGACGCGAGCCTCGACGACGTGCGGCGGCTGCTCGGCGGCCGGGTGACGCTGACCGACCTGGCTACGGCGCACCTGTCGCGTTTGGACGACCAGGCCCGCAAGACCCGTGCCCGGCAGGCGGTCCTGCGCACGATCGTGAAGCAGCGCACTGAGGCCGAAAAGGTGATCCTCATGCACAAGCTCGTGTCCCTGTCCGACGACGACCGCGAGCGGCTCGTCGACGACTTCTGGAACGAGATCAGCGCGGGCGTCGACGCCACCCCCGAGTTCCTCGACCTGCTGCGCAGCGAGCGGCCCGTCCTGCCCGACGACCCGTCCGCCGAGCAGCTCGAGGCGTGGATCGAGCTCGCGAACCTGGTGCAGGACCCGGACTTCCGCCGCGCGGTCCGCGACCAGCTCCGCGAGACGTGCTCGACCGACGGCGCCGCGGTGATGATGTCGCCGGAGGTCCTCGGCGAGTTCGACCGGGGAGGGGCGGTGCTGCAGCAGGCGCAGGACGCCCGGCTGGCCGGCCTGCCGGCGGACTCGCCGCGGGCGCGGGAGATCACCGACTCCTACGTGGAGTTCCTCGGCGGCCTCGCCGGTCAGCCGGACACACCGGAATTCCGCCGCAAGCTCGCGGCCGACCTCGTGCTGATCGAGGAGCTGCACCTCGAGTCGCTCGAGGAGGCCGTCACCGCGCCCGACCCGCACACCCGCTACCAGTCGCTGGTGTCGACCATCAACGGCAAGGCGCAGGAGGCCGCGGCGTTCCTGCCGTTCGCCTGGCTCTCCGCGGCACTGACCGCCTCCGTGTGATCTTGTCCCCCGTGCGAGCTACACGCGGGTGTCCACCGCGCGGTGACGTTGCGGCGCCTCGAAATCCCTAGCGTTCCCGTCATCGGCGGCACGGTGCCGCGAACCCCGGACGGAGGAACGCTCGTGCGACTCGTGAAGCAGCTCGTGGTGGTGGCACTGGTCTCGCTGGCGGGCAGCGTGCTCACCCAGGCGATGGGCTGGAACCCGCCCCTGACGCTCGTCTTCGGCCTGGCCACCGCGGCGCTCGCGCTGCTGGCCTACCGCTGGGTGGTGCGCAAGACCGAGAAGCGCGACCCGGCCGAGGCCGACTTCCGCACCGCGCCCGCGGCACTGGGCCGCGGGGTGCTGATCGGGCTGGGCATGTTCGCCGCCGTCATCGCCAACATCGCTCTGCTCGGCGGCTACGAGATCAGGGGCTGGGGCTCGTTCGGCGGCGCCGTGGCGCTCCTCGGGTTCATGGCGGCGGCCGCGGTGACGGAGGAGGTGATGTTCCGCGGGATCCTGTTCCGCATCGCCGAGGAGCGGTTCGGCACCTGGATCTCGCTGGTGGCCACCGGGGTGCTGTTCGGCTTCGTGCACTTCTTCAACCCGAACGCGACGCTGTGGAGCTCGACGGCCATCGCGGTCGAGGCCGGGTTCATGCTCGCCGCCGCCTACGCGGCCACGCGCACCCTGTGGGTGCCGATCGGCGTGCACTTCGCGTGGAACTACGCCCAGGGCGGCATCTTCAGCACCAGCGTCTCCGGCAAGGACGCGCCGAAGGGCCTGTTCGACGGCGCCACGTCCGGCCACGCCGCCATCACCGGCGGCGAGTTCGGTCCCGAGGCGAGCGGGTACTCCGTGCTGGCCGGGGTGGTCGCGACGGTGGTGTTCCTGTGGCTGGCGAAGCGGCGCGGCACCATCGTCCCGCGCCGGACCGCTACCCTCGCAGCGTGATCCGCCTCCTGCGGCGGGCTCCCGAGCTGTGGCGCCGGCTGGACGTCACGGTGCAGGACGCCCCGATCGCGCTGGTCCTCGCTCTCGCCTCGTTCGTCCCCGCGTTGCACGACAAGGGCACGCGCCTCGGTGACATGCCCGGACGCCCGATGGATTCCCTCGCCGTCGTGGTGATCCTGCTCGAATGCCTGCCGTTGGTCGTGCGCCGCCGGTGGCCGTTGGTGTCCGTCGGCCTGGTGTCGCTCGCGTTCGCCGCGGACCAGCTCAGCGGCTACCACACCGTGGCGGGCACGGCGCTGCCCATCGCGCTCGTCAGCGCCGGTCTGCACGTGGCACGGCACCGGCTGGCCGCGATGATCACGCTGACCGCCGCCTACGCGGCGTTGTCGTTGGCGCTGGACCGCAGCGGGTCGGACGAGAACGCGGCGGGCTTCGTCACCTTCTACCTGGCGCTGGTGGCCGCGTGGGGGATCGGCGCGTGGCTGCGGCTCTCGCGCAGCGCCGAGGAGGAACGCCGCGAGCACGTCGCGGAGTCCACCCGCGTCGCCGAACGCACGTCGATCGCCCGCGAACTGCACGACGTGGTGACCCACCACGTGACGGCGATGGTCGTGCAGGCCGAGGCGGCGCGCTACCTCACCGCCGCTCCCGAACGGCTGGACCAGACGCTGCAGACGATCACCGACACCGGCCGCCGCTCGCTGACCGACCTGCGGCACCTGCTCGACCTGCTGAACCCCGACCACAACCCGGAGTCCGTCGGCGACCTGCGCGGTCTCGTCGAGCAGACCCGGCAGGCGGGCCAGCCCGTGGAGTTCGCGGAGGAGGGCGAGGCCGTGCGCGACGCGGGCAGTGCCGAGGTCGTCGCGTACCGGGTCGTGCAGGAGGCGTTGACCAACGCGCTGAAGTACGCGCACGGCAGCCCCACTAACGTGTACGTGCGTTACGGAGAAAGGGAAATCACCGTGGAGGTCGGCACGCGGGGCGCCAGGAGGTCGGCGGCGTCCGGTGGCAGCGGCCGCGGCCTGGCCGGGCTGCGCGACCGCGTCGACGTGCTCGGCGGTGAGTTCTCGGCGGGACACCGGGAAGGCGGCTTCGTGGTCCGCGCGCGCATCCCGGCGGGGAACCCCTCGTGACGGCACCGGTCCGCGTCCTGGTCTGCGACGACCAGGCCCTCATCCGCACCGGGTTCGCGACGATCATCGACGCGCAGCCCGACCTCGAGGTGGTGGGGGAGTGCGGTGACGGCCGCGCGGCGGTCGACCTGGCCCGCCGGCTGACCCCGGACGTCGTGGTGATGGACGTCCGGATGCCCGTGCTCGACGGCATCGAGGCGACCCGGCAGCTCGCGGGCGCCGGGGTCGCCGACCCGGTCAAGGTCCTGGTGGTCACGACCTTCAACCTCGACGAGTACGTCTACGAGGCGCTGCGCGCGGGCGCGAGCGGGTTCCTGCTCAAGGACGCGCCGCCGCCCCAGCTGCTGCAGGGCATCCGGACCGTCGCGAGCGGCGCGGCCCTGCTCGCCCCGGAGGTGACCCGCCAGCTCGTCGGCCGGTACGCCGCGCGCATCCGGCCGGCGAACGAGGCGCAGCACGAGCTCCCGCTGGCACCGCGCGAGCTCGAGGTGCTCCGGCTCATCGCGGAGGGCCTGTCCAACAGCGAGATCGCCGCCGCGCTCGTGATCAGCCAGGAGACCGTGAAGACCTACGTGTCGCGGATCCTGACGAAGCTCGACCTGCGCGACCGGGTCCAGGCCGTCGTCTACGCCTACCGCCGCGGATTAGTCACCTAGGACCAGGCGCGCCAGGAGCACGACGAGGACGAACGCCGGGACGACCAGCGCGACCTTGCCGAACACGGCGAGCATCCCGCGGTTGGTGCGGATCCCCAGCGCCCGCCGCTTCGTGCCGACGTCCTCCAGCGCCGCCTGGATCGCGCGGGCCACGTGGAACGCCGGTGTGCCGTGCCGGTTCTTCTCGCCGGGGAACGGTCCCACCCTCCGCACCCGCGGCCGCCAGCCCTTGTCGAACACGACGACGGCGGACGTCCACTGCTCGGTCCGCACGTCCGCGAGACCCGTCGGCGACGGCAGCAGGGCGTCGAGGCGGTCCGTGAGCCCGTCGTGCTGCCCGGGGACGAGGAGGACCAGCTTGCCCGGCGGCTGCGTGGCGCGGGCCTGCTCGACCTCCCACCACAGCCCCTCGCCCTCGCCGAGCCGCAGGACGATCAGCTGGGACATGCCCATGAGGGCCAGCACGCCGTCCTGCCAGTCGTCGCCCGGCAGGTAGAACCGCGCGGCGCCCAGGTGCGGCAGCCGTTCGCCGGGTTGCCCCACGGCCACCACGGGACCGAACGCCCCGAGCGCGCTGACGAGCTGCTCCTCCCGCGAGTGGATCGTGAGCAGCCCGGACGGCAGCGCGCCCAGGAGGTCGTCGACGACGGCCGCGCCCCGGTCGTCGTCGAAACCCCGGAGGTACAGCACGGGTGCGCGCCAGTCGGAGGCGAGCGTCTGGGCGGCGGTCCTCGTCGACCGCGGCCGCGAGTACCGGAGCACGAAGTACGCGACCACCAGGGCGACCAGCCCGCTCACGAGCATGATCCCCCGCACTCCCCACGGGACGTCCTGCGCGCGCGTCACGGCGACCACGCCGAGGAAGCCCGCCACCATCAGCAGGTAGCCGATCCCGCTGACGACGGCGAACACCGGCCGCCGCCACGCCGGGCGCTTCGGCACGAACCGGTTGACGAGCGCGACGGCCTCGGCGTTGGCGGCCTTCCGGCGGTGCCTCAGGACCACGGCCGCGGCGACGAGCACGGCCCCGCAGACCAGCCACGGCCACGCCCGTCCCCAGGTCCGCGCGGACTCCCGGTCGAGTGCGGCCTGGTCCTCGGCGATCGCGTCCGGGAGGTCGCGGACGAACTTGCGGGCGAGGGCGAAGTCGCCGTCCTCGGCCGAGCCGGCGGCCAGCGAGATCGACGCGCGCGAACTCCGCGCGTCGGAGGAGTGCCGGCCGAACCAGATCCGGACCTCGCGCGCCTGCGCGGCGTCGCCGCGGTCGAGTGCGGCGAGGAAGGCGGCGTGCTGCGCGGGGGCGTCGCGGAAGTCCAGGCTCGCGCGCAGGTCCAGGCCCGCCGTGATGGCCAGCACCAGCGCGACGTAGGCGACGACGGCGGCGGCCGCCGTGACGACCCTGGTCAGTGTCCGCACGGGCGGTAGCCGATCATGGCGCGGGCGGGGCCGGGGGCGGTTCCGGCGGAGATCGCCCGAAGCGAGCAGCGCCCAGCCGCCGCAGGCCCGCCCGAACGCGGACGCGCAACCTTTCGCGCGGTCCGGGCGTCTACACCTGTGCGCGGGCTCTCAGCTGCCGGTCGCGCTCGGCAGGAGCGCCGGGCAGCCGCCCGTCGAGTAGCCGGTGTTGTACTCGAAATGCCACTGCTCGTTTTCGTAACGGCGGCACCAGCCGAGGGTGCTGCCGTTTTTCTCGACCCATTGCGCGGATTCGATCGGCTGGATGTCGACGGCAATTCCGAGAACGTGCATGGAGCGGTCCGGCGGGTTCAGCACGTACCGCGCGGCGAGTTCTTCGGTGCCGAACTTCTCCACCGCCTCGTCGAACTCCTTCTGCTGTTGCCCGCGGCTGCGCTTGCCGTCGTTCAGGCAGAGCTGAACGCCCTGCTGAGAGGCCTTGGAGCGGAGTGCCTGCCACGCCTTGAGAACGTCCGGCGCGAGGCCCTCGGGCTTCTCGTCGAAGTAGCGCGCGTCGATCGGGCAGGGCGGTCCGTCCGACGGTCCCGGCACTTCCGCGAGGATCGCGAGCGCCTTTCCCGGATGGCGGTCGAACACGAGCGTCAATCTGCCCAGGTATCCCAGCGCACCTCCGGCGGAAACCACGAGTGCGACGATCACGAGCACGCCGAACACGACGCGTCTGGAGGTCTTGGACATGAATCGGATAATACGGCCCCGGCTCGCGGCCTCTGTCAGCAACCCGTAACAGTTCGTCGGCAGCCGTGTGCCGGCGAACGTGGCGCGCACCACATCCGTTCGGACCGCAGGGTGTCCAGAAATGTGATCGGTGAACGAATTCTGGCCCCTTTCGCCGCCGGGAAACGAGCTGGCAACATCGGCGTCGGCCGAGAACCGGCCCGTTTTCATGAGGTCTCAGGAGGACCGCTTTCATGTTCGGCCGCATTGGTGCGATCGTTGTTGTGCTCGTCTCGCTGTTCGCCCTCGCCGGCACCGCGCAGGCCGCTTCGGAACCACGCCGGGCGACCGCGCTGCTGGTGTCGGTCCAGTACTCCGACGTCGAGGGCGGTGCCGCCAAGGCGACCGTCCTGACCTGCGAACGAGGTGACCGGCATCCGCGCGGGGCCCTCGCCTGCGCGACGCTGGCCGCCACCGGGACCGACCTCGCCGCGATGAGGTCCGACGACAGGGCGTGCACGTTCCTCCACGCGCCCGTCGAGGTTTCGCTGTTCGGTTTCTGGCGGGGTGAGCTCGTGAACGAGGTGTTCACCTATCCGAACTCGTGCGTCATGCTGGCGCACACCGGTGCCTTGTTCGATTTCTAGGCACCGGCCATCAATGCGGGGCGGGGC
>NZ_JBHXCW010000045.1:0-42437 GCF_042725365.1 Lentzea sp. NPDC060358
GAGTCCGCCCTGGGCGGACTCCGGGGCCCGGTGCACCGGTCGCGCCGGCTCAGGCGGGGATCGGGCGCTCCGCCAGGGCGAGGGCGACGGCGTGCAGGTTGGCGGCCATCGTGCGGCCGGTCTTCTCCGACCACTCGTGACCCTCGCCGGTCTCCGAGTAGCTCGGGCCCGGGCCGGGACCGCGGTTCCAGTACGTCCACGACTGGCCGGGGATCGTGTACCCGATGTCGCACAGACCGCCGTTGATCTCGCTGATCACGTGGTGCGCGCCGTCCTCGTTGCCGGTCACCACGACGCCCGCCACCCGGTTGTAGGCCACCGGGCGGTCCTCGTCGTCGGTCTCGGAGATCATCGCGTCCATGCGCTCCAGCGCCCGTTGCGCGATGGAGCACGGGTGTCCCACCCACGTCGGCGTGGCGAACACCAGGATCTCGGCCTCCAGCAGCGCCGCGTGGACCTGCGGCCAGTCGTCGCCGGGACCCGCGTCGGTCACGACGCCCGGCATGATGTTGTGGTTCGCCAGGCGGAACGTGGTGACCTGGACGTCCTTCTGCACCAGCTCGTCGATCACGACCTGGGCGAGCTTCTCGGTGTTGGACTCCTCCGGTGACTTCTTGAGGGTGCAGTTGAGCACCACGGCACGCATCAGGGCTGCCTCCACTTCTCGTCGGCGAGCATTCCACTGGCTTGCGGTCCCATCAGGGACATTCCGCCGTCCACCACGACCGAGGCGCCCGTGACGTACGACGCGGCGGGCGTGGCCAGGAAGGCCACCACCGCCGCCACCTCGTGCGCGCTGCCCGGACGGCCGAGCGGCACGCCGGGACGCGGCTCGGTGTGCGGGTCGACGTCCTCCTGACCCGTCATCGGCGTCGAGATCTCGCCGGGCGCCACGGAGTTCACGGTGATGCCGTGCTCGGACAGTTCGAGCGCGAGCACCTCGGTCAACGCGCCGAGCCCGGCCTTCGCCGCGCAGTAGGGCGCGGCGCCCACGCGCGGCAGGTGCTCGTGGACGGAGGTGATGTTGATGATCCGGCCACCCCGTCCGGCGGCGATCATGTGCGCGGCGGCGCGCTGGCAGCACAGGAACGCGCCGTCCAGGTCGACCGAGAGCACCTCGCGCCACTTCTCGAAGGACATGTCCAGGAACTTCTCGCTGCTGCCGGTGCCCGCGCAGTTCACGAGCACGTCGAGCCCGCCCAGTTCGGCGGCGAGCTCGTCGACGACGGACGCGGCGGCCGGCAGGCCGGTCAGGTCCAGCTGCCGGACGGCGCACCGGACGCCCTTCCCGCGCACCTCGTCCGCCGTTCTCGCGGCTCCGCCGGCGTCGCGGTGGTAGGTGATGCCCACGTCGACGCCACCGCCCGCGAGTGCGACGGCGACGGCCTTGCCGATGCCGGAGTCGGCCCCGGTCACCACGGCGTGCAGGGGTGCGTTCATGACACGCGTGTACCCGCGGAAGACGCGGGCATGCGGAGTGCGAAGTGGTTCAGCGTGGCGGGCAGCGGCGCGTCGAGCACGGGGAACGACAGGTGCTCGCCCAGCGCGTCCAGCATCGCGCTGCCGGTGGCCAGGACCAGGTCGCGACCGGGGCAGACGCCGGGACCGCCGCTGAACGGCACGATCGCCGGGGCGAGCGGCCGGTCCCAGATCTCCGGGGCGTACCGGTCGGCGAACGGCAGCCGGTCGGGGTCGCGGTGGAAGAACGGCGTGAACACCACGAACAGCGTGTTCTCCGGCAGCCACGTGCCGTGCCAGCGGGTCGCGATGGTGCTCTCCCGCAGGATGACCGGGGTCGTGGGCCACAACCGCGCGGACTCCAGGACGCCGTGCGTGCCGCGGCCACCGATGGCCAACGCGCGCATCGTGACGATTCCGGCGGCGTCGAACGCGAACAGCCAGTGGGGGACCTGGCCGGCGATGTCACCCGGCTGGGCGGCCAGGCTGCCCTGCTCGGCGCGCGCGAGGTGGCCGTCGAGCCTGCGCTGGAAGCGGTCGCGCAGCTCGTCCCGCCTCGGGTGCAGGAAGGCCCAGTTCGCGTTGCCGCGCAGAGCCCGCAGGTCGTCGGTGAGCTGGTCGTCGCCGCGAGCGCCGTCGCCGAGAACGATCCGGCGCACGATCCGCCACCACGTCTGGGTGAACGAGTCCCAGGTCAGCTCGCCGGTGCTCATCACGTGCCTGGTGAGCAGGTCGGCCTCGTCCCGCACGATCGCCTCGACCGGCACGTTCTCCGGGCGCAACGCGCGTTCGTTGACCTCCCGCAGCCGTTCCCGCTCCGCGCCCTCGGAGATGAGCACGCCGTGCGGCTGGAAGTGCGCGAGCGCGGCCTTCTTCTCCCTGGTGGCCAGCGCGAACGGCTCCGGTGACCCGTCGAGCAGGCGACCCACGTCGGCGGGGTCGACGAGCATCGCGATGCTGCGTCCCGTGACGCGCAGCCGAACCGGTTCAGGGCCGTAGCGGTCGCGCAGCGCGCGCATGGTCCCGACGGCCCTCGCGTCCGACTGCAGCTTCTCCGCGACGGACAGAACGCCTGGCCGGCGGACGATGACACCCTTCGCCAGAGTGGGCAGCAGCACGGTCGAGAGCACGCGGGCGGTGTCGAGGCGGGAGGAGATGGCCATGCGCCCGGCTACCCGGCCGGTGGTGTGTGAACCGTCCCGGCCGGGGGTATTCGCGGGTCAGCTCGAACCAGGAGGTCGTGATGCCAGCGGGATCGAACGCGAAACGCGAACGCCAGTACAAGCACATCAAGGACTCCGCCGAGGAACGCGGCGCGTCGCCGAAGCGGGCGAAGGAGATCGCCGCGCGGACGGTCAACAAGAACCGCGCTCAGGCCGGTGAGTCGAAAACGGCCAGCAGGTCGTCCACAGAGGACATGTCGCCGCAGAGGCGCGGCGGGCAGCGGTCGGGCACCAACCGCCCCAAGGGCCTCACCAAGGAGCAGCTCTACAACGAGGCGAAGAAGAAGAACGTCAAGGGCCGCTCGACGATGACCAAGAAGGAGCTCGCGAGCGCTCTGGGGCACTGACGTGTCCGATGTGGACAAGAACGCGGCGCTGACCATCCTCACGATGGAGCACAACACGCTGCAGATGATCCGCACCGCGACGATCACGGACGCGACCGGCCGGGCCGGACACCTGCTCACCGCGATCTCCGCGGCCATGATCGCCCTCGGCTTCGTCGCCCAGGTGGTCTCGCCGACCGTGCTGCTGACGCTGGTGCTCGTCCTCTTCGGCGCGCTGTTCCTGATCGGTCTCGCCACCCTGTTCCGCACGGTCGAGCTGACCATCGAGGACGTCCAAGCGGGCCTGGGGATCAACCGCATCCGGCACGTCTACGCCGACTTGGAGCCGTCGACCAGGGAGGTCTTCGTGCGCCAGATGCACGACGACACCCCGGGCGTGGAGGCGGACAGCGGCCAGACCGGCTGGCGCGGGGCCAGGCGTCCCCGCCTGATCGGTACCGCACTGGGCGTGTCCGGACTGGTGAACCTGGTCAACGGCCTGGTCGCGGGCGTGGTCGCCGGTGCCGCCGCCGGACTGCTGGGCGTCGGCCTGACCTGGTCGATCGTCCTCGGCGTCCTGGTCTCCGCGGCCGTGATCAGCGCCTTCGGCGTCGCGCTCGGCCGCATCGGCCGGCGCGGTCTCGCCCCCATCGCCACGCGTTTCCCGAGGAACAACCCGAACTGAAGGAGAACCACCACCATGCAGTACGACGTCGTCGACCTCATCATGCAGGACCACCGCGAGGTCGAGCGCCTGTTCGACGAGCTGGAGAAGCACCCGGAGAAGCGGCCGCTGCTGACCCCGGTGCTCTGCGGCCTGCTCGTCGCCCACAGCCGCGCCGAGGAGTCCGAGGTCTACCCGGCGGCCAAGGACGCGGGCGGCGACGACGAGGTCGAGCACAGCCAGGAGGAGCACGCCGAGGCCGAGCAGCTGCTCGCGAAGCTCCTGGACTGCGACTACGACTCGCCGCAGTACGACAAGGCGCTGAAGGAGGTCGTCGACTCCATCACGCACCACGTCGAGGAGGAGGAGAAGACCGTCCTGCCCGGGATGCGTCAGCGCCTGAGCGCCGAACGCCGCTACGAGCTCGGCGAGCTGTTCGCCCGCAGCCGGGCCGACCACCTCGGTGAGATGCCCGGCCAGGCCACGCGCGAGGAGCTGCTGACGCAGGCCAGGAACATGGGGCTGGCCGGGGCCGCGAGCATGAGCAAGGCGCAGCTGAAGAAGGAGCTGGAGAAGGCCGCTTCCTCCTAGGCCTCGTCGGTTCTGATCGTCTGGACGTGCACGGTCCGGGACCCCACGTGGGCGTCCCGGCCGTGCCAGCAGCGGTAGTTGTCGAGCACCAGGACGTCGCCCTCCTCGAGTCCGAACCTCGGCAGCGTCCGCTGCACCCGGCCGACCTCGGTGTCGAACCGGGCGAGCAGGGCCTCGACGCGGTCGGCGGCGGGGTCGCGGTGCAGGGCCGTGGCCCCGTCCGACCGCCGGGTGATGCGCCGGCCGGTGCGGGTGTACTCGACGTGCCGCGCCACCCGCGGTGCCGCGGGCAGGCCGCGCGTCTGCGCCCAGCGGCCGTAGAGGTCGACGTCGGTGCCCGTGAGGAAGTCCATCAGCTCCGCGTCCAGCGAGTCGGTGAACTCGTGCGCGTCGAGCACGAAGGACAGGCCGCCCTCCGGTGCCGCGGCCGCGAGCGAGATCAGCACGTGGTCCTCGTCCGGGTGCCTGCGCCGCACCTGCCTCCCGCCGACGTCCACGACGACGTCGAAGCTGTCCGCGTGCAGGCCCACGACCCCGCCGTCGACGGAAGTCCTCGTGCGGTGGGGGAACAGTTCGCGCAACGACGTGCCGAACAGCCGGGCGGCGGCCACCGGCAACGACGCGGGGGAGTTCGGCAGGCCGGTCAGCACCACGGCATCCGTGTCCGCCAGAGCACGCCGTGCCGCGGGGTCCAGGGCCGGTACCCGAGCCGGGATCACCGGCGCGGCCCGAAGTCGCGCGACGACGGCACCAGGGCCGCCAGGGCCGGTGCCGCGAAACAGATCAGCGCGCACACCAGCAGCACCGCCGGGGCGCCGAACGCCGCGATCGCCGGTGCGATCAGCGCGAGCCCGACCGGCGCCAGCCCGTACGACATCAGGAAGTCCAAAGAGGACACCCGGGCCAGCTTGGACGGCTCGACCTCGCGCTGGGTCGCGGTGAACCACGGGACGTTGAACAGCTCGATCCCGAGGCCCGCCACGACGTAGGCCGCGATCACGACGACCGGGTGCACCGGCAGCAGCAGGCTCAGCGGCGCGAACCCGTACAGCGCCAGGCCTGCCAGCGCGGTCCAGCCCGCGCGCCGCGGCCGCCACCGGGCGATCAGCAGCGCGCCGGCGAGCGCGCCGAGCGTGTAGGCGGTGAGGGCGCCGGCGAGCACGGCCTCGGTGTCGTAGCGGTCGCGGCTCACCAGGGGGAGCACCACGCCCGTGGCCGAGTAGCCGGTGGCGATGACGGCGGTCAGCGCGCCCAGTCCCGCGAGGAACCACGGGTGGCGGCGCGCTTCCCGCACGCCCTCCCAGAAGTCGGCCACGAACCCGGAACCGGACGCACCCGCCACGGCACCGGTCCCGGCCGGCGGCACCAGCGCGGCGACCAGCCACAGCGCGCCGATGCCGAGCAGCAGCGCCTGTGTGTTCAGCACCAGCGCGAGCAGCGCGGTCAGTCCCGGCGCCACCAGCGTGGTCACGCGCACCGACAGCGTCATCGCGGCGTTGGCCTGCTGGCGCTGGTCCGGGGCGACCACCTCGGCCGTGAGCGCCTGGAACGCCGGGCGGCACGCGCCCTGGCCCGCTCCCATCGCCGCCGCGGCGAGGGCGGCGACCATCAGCGAACCGCCCGCGGACAGGGCCAGCACCGGTGCGGCGAGCGCGGACACCAGGCCGGACACCAGCACGACCCGGCGGCGGGCGTAGCGGTCGGCCAGCACGCCGCTCACCGGCACGGCGGCGAGGAAACCGGCGGTGCGCGCGGCCAGCAGGACGCCCAGCTCGACGGCCGTCAACGACCGCGAGAGCACGGCCAGGCCCAGCACGAACGGCAGCGCCCAGGTCGCGATGCCCGACGCCGTGGTCGCGGTCCAGAGACGGAGAAATGTGGTGCTGCGCAGCACCGACGGGCTGCGCACTGTGTCGTGGACCACGCGTTCGACCTTCCGGCAGGCTTGCAATGAAAATGATTGTCGTTACAGTAGCGCAAGCCGTTCGAGTGAATCTCTGGAGGATCCGATGCACCACCCCGCCCGTCTCGGCCTGGCCTTGGTCGCGGTGCTCGCCGCGGGCTGCGCCACCCCGGACAGCGCTTCGGCGCCGACGGCCCAGTCGGTGGTGGTGGACAGCTGCGGCAGGCAGCTCTCGTTCGCCGGCGCCCCGCAGCGGGCGGTCACGCTGGACCAGAGCTCGACGGAAACCCTGCTGGCACTGGGGTTGCAGGACCGCATGGCCGGTACCGCGAACCTCAAGACCAAGGTGTCGCCGAAGTTCGCCGACGCCTACGCGAAGATCCCGGTGCTCTCGCCCAAGGTCATCACCTCGGAACCCCTGCGCGCGGCGAACCCCGACGTGGTGGTGTCGTCGTTCCAGGAGCAGTTCACCCCCGACCGCGCCGGGACGCGCGACGAGCTGGCCTCGCTCGGCGTGCCGACGTTCGTGAGCGCCGTGAACTGCCCGGACGGCACGACCGCGCCGTTCGAGCGGCTGTTCCGCGACTACGAGAACCTCGGGAAGATCTTCGGCGCCGCGGAGAGGGCCACGCAGCTCGCGAACGACCAGCGCGCCGCGCTCGCCGAAGTCCAGGCGGTCCACCGGGAACCGGTCAAGGTCGTCTGGGTGTACTCGGTGTTCAAGGGCGTGCCGTACGTGGCCGGCAAGGACGGCATGGCGAGCCAGATGAGCAAGATCGCCGGTGCGGTCAACGTGTTCGACGACGTGAACCAGGAGTGGCCGGAAGCCTCCTGGGAGGAGATCGCCCGCCGCAACCCCGACGTGGTGGTGGTCGGCGACCTGTCCGAGCGCGGCAACCCCGGTGACAAGGCGAGCGAGAAGATCGCGATGATGCGCGAGCACCCGGTGGTCTCGCAGCTGGAGGCGTTGCGGCAGAACAAGGTCATCGAGATCCCCGGCATCGAGATGGACCCGTCGGTGCGCACGGTCGACGCGCTGAAGGCGTTCGGGGCGGGCCTGGACAAGATCGCCGGCCGTGGCTGAGGCGGCACTGCTCGACCCCGTCCTCACACCCCGGAAGTCCCTGCGGCGCGGCAAGGACGCGCTCGTGGTCGTGCTCGGCCTCGTCGTCCTCGCGGTGTCGCTGGTGGTGTCCGTCCGCATCGGCGTCGGGGCGAGCTGGGAGGAGATCGGCCGTGCCGCGGGAGCGCGGCTCGGGCTGCCCGTCGTACCGCTGCCCCGGCTGCTCGACTCGCTGATCTGGGACCTTAGGCTGCCCCGCGTGCTGCTCGCGGCACTGGTCGGAGCGGCGCTGGCGGTGTGCGGGGCGGCCCTGCAGAGCATCACCCGCAACTCGCTCGCGGACCCCTACCTGCTCGGGGTGTCCTCCGGTGCCTCCACGGGCGCGGTCGTCGTGGTGGTGCTCGGGTTCGCTGGCTCGCAGCTCGGCATGACCGGCGGCGCGCTGGTCGGCGCGCTGGTGGCGTTCGGGCTGCTGCTGGTGCTGTTGCGCCGCACCGGGCTGGACTCGTCGCGGATCGTGCTCACCGGGGTCGTCGTGGGGCAGCTGTTCGCCGCGCTCACCTCGCTGATCCTGCTGTCCTCGGGTGACGCCGACAGCATCCGCGCTGTCACCAACTGGTTGCTGGGCTCGCTGGCGTCGGCGCGCTGGACCTCCGTGGCGGTGTGCGCGGTCGTGCTGGCCGCCGGACTGCTGGTGGTGTGGCTGTGCTCGGCCGCGCTGGACGGGTTCGCGTTCGGCACGGACACGGCGGCCTCGCTCGGCATCGACGTCCGCGCGACGCGGATCGTCCTGCTGGTCACGACCTCCGTGCTGACCGCCGTGGCCGTCGCCGCGGTGGGGGCGGTCGGGTTCGTCGGGCTGATCGTGCCGCACGGCGTCCGGTTCCTCGTGGGTCCGTTGCACCGCAAGCTCCTGCCGCTCTCGGCCGTGGTCGGCGCGGTGTTCCTGGTCTGGACCGACGCGCTCACCCGCGTGGTCTTCGCGCCGCTGGAGGTGCCGGTGGGCGTGTTCACCGCGCTCGTCGGCGTGCCGCTCTTCCTGCTGGTGCTGCGCAGGAGGGGAGAGCTGTGAGGATCGACGTCGAGGGCCTGAGCTGGGGCGTGCCCGGCAAGACGATCGTGCGCGACGTGTCGCTGGCGGTGGCGCCGGGGGAGACCGTGGGCCTGATCGGGCCCAACGGGTCCGGCAAGTCGTCGCTGCTGCGGTGCATCGCCGGTCTGCGCACGCCCACCGCGGGCCACGTGCGCTACGACGACGTGGACATCACCCGGTGGCCGGCGCGGGACCGGGCGCACAGGCTGGCGTTCGTCGAGCAGACCGCCGACACCGAGAGCGACCTGCGGGTCGCCGAGGTCGTCATGCTCGGCCGCACGGTCCACCGGTCGCGGTGGCGCGGCCCGGACGCCGCCGACCACGAGATCGTCGGGGAGGCGCTGACGAGGCTCGACCTCACCGGTCTGGCCGACCGGCCGTGGAAGCAGCTCTCCGGCGGCGAACGCCAGCGCACCCACCTCGCGCGGGCGTTGACGCAACGCACGTCGGCGCTGCTGCTGGACGAGCCCACCAACCACCTGGACGTGCGCCACCAGCTCGAGCTGATGGACCTGGCGAGCCGCACGCCGCAGACCGTGGTGGTGGCACTGCACGACCTCGCCCTGGCGGCCCGGTACTGCGACCGGCTCGTCCTGCTGCACCGCGGCGGTGTCGTCGCCGACGGCCCCGCCGCCGAGGTGCTGACCGCGCCGCTGCTGCGCGAGGTGTTCGAAGTGGAAGCCGAGATCGGCCGCGACGGCCTGGGCCACCTGGCCGTGGGCTACCGCGAGCCGGTCCGACAGGAGGGGGCGACGAAGTGACCACTGTGGACGACCTGATAGCGGAGGTCCTGGAGGGACGGCACGGACCGGATCCGCGCGAGATCCCGGTCACCAGCGTGTTCTGGGCGCACCACGGGACCAGGCTCGCGGGCGGTGACACGACCTACCGCAACCAGTACGTGCTGGCCCGCGTCGGGACGGCGTTCGGCGCCTGCGCGTTCGCGGAGGGCGACGCCGATCCGGCGTTGTGCGCGGACTACTCCGGCGCACCCGTCGCGACCCTGCTCGCCGAGGCGCCGGCTCCCGTGCGGGTGGCGGCGCTCGACGCCTACCTCGGCAGCGTCCGTCCACATCGGACCTCGGACGCCGAGCGCGTCGTGCTGCCCGCCGGCACGCCGGAACAACGGGCGCGCGCCAGGGACGCCGCCGTCGCCGGTCTGCTCGACGTGGCACCCGGCGCCAAGGTCGCGCTGATCGGCGTCGTGAACCCGCTCGTGGCCGCGATCCGCGAGCGCGGCGCCGAATGCCTGCCGTGCGACCTGCAGCTGCGCACGACGCAGTGGGGCGACCCGGTGACCCCGGACATGCGGGAGGTCCTCGGCGTCGCGGACGCCGTCGTCGCCACCGGCATGACCGTCGGCAACGGCACGTTCGACGAGATTCTGCGCACCTGCCGGGACCGGGACATCGGTCTGGTCGTGTACGCCCAGACCGCGAGCTCCGTCGCCCGCCACTTCCTCGGCGCGGGCGTCACCGCCCTGTCCGCGGAGCCGTTCCCGTTCTCCCAGTTCAGCGCCGACGAGACGGCGCTGTACCGCTACCGAGCATGAGAGAAGACGTGGACCACCACATCGCCGACGCCCTCAGCCGTCCCGCCCTGGTACGCCTCGACTCCCGCACCCTGTGCCTGCGCTTCGAGACCATGAAGGTCGCCTCCGCCCTCGAAGCCGTCCGGTTCCTGCTCGAACGCGGCACGATCGGGCACGGGGACACGCTGGTCGACAGCTCCAGCGGCATCTACGCCCACGCGCTGGCGCTCGCGTGCCACCGCTACGGCCTGCACTGCCACATCGTCGCCTCGACGACCGTGGACACGACCCTGCGCACCCAGCTGGAGATCCTCGGCGCCACCGTCGAGCCGATGCCGCCATCCGCGAGCCTCAAGCTCGACCAGAGCCGGCGGGTGGCACGGGTGCGGGAGATCCTGCGCGACCACCCGCGGCACCACTGGATGCGCCAGTACCACGACGACGTCCACTACCGCGGCTACCGGCCGATCGCCGACCTCGTGCGCGAGCACGCCGACTGCGCGCGGCTCAGCGTCGTCGGCGGGGTCGGCACCGGCGCGTCGACCGGCGCGCTGACCCGGTTCCTCCGCGAGACCGACCCGGACGTGGAACTGGTCGGGGTGCAGCCGTTCGACAGCGTCACGTTCGGCAGCGAGCACGTGCACGACCCGGAGATCATCATCGCCGGGATCGGCAGCTCGATCCCGTTCGGCAACGTCGACCACGCGCTCTACGACACGGTGCACTGGTTCGGCTTCGAGGCGGCGCTGACGGGCGGCGTGGCCCTGCTGCGCGAGCACGCGATCTTCGCCGGGCTGTCGGCGGGCGCGGCCTACCTGGCCGCGCGGTGGGAGCAGCACCTGGACCCGGACCGGCACGTCGTCGTGCTCGCGCCGGACACCGGGCACCGCTACGTCGACGCGGCCTACTCCCGCCACGCCGAGGCGATGGCGCCGCAGGAGCTGGTTCCCCGTCAGATCAGCGCGCTGGAGGACATGGACCTGCCCTGGTCGCGGATGCGCTGGAACCGCGCGCAGGCACCGCCGAACGGTCAGCTCAGGATCAGCACGCCCAGCGCGACGAGCACCACGCCGGCGAGGACGGAGACGAGAGCCGCCGCGAGCTGACGGCGGATCCGCCGCGCGTCGGGACCGGCGCTCAGCTCGCGGGCGAGATCGGGGTCGGCGGCGCGGAAGTGCTCTTCGATGTCGAGGAGCCGCTGCTGTTCCTGATGACTGAGCATGGCGCGCTCCCCGGGGTCGGTCGGCTGTCGCTCGCAGGCTGTACCCCGTGCGACAGCCGGCCAAACCACTAGAGCGGTTCGGGTGCCGGCGGCAGCGGGTCCGGGTCCGGGCCGGGCGGGCGCAGCGGGTCGGGGTCCGGGCCCGGCGGGTGCAGGGGGTCGGTGTCCGGGCCGGGCGGCCGCGGCTGGTCGGGTCCCGGCGTGGTCGGCGGCTGTCCTGGCGGCGGTATCGGCTGGCTCATGACCACCGGGTACCCGGTGCCGGGGCCGGGATCACCGCATTCTCCACCGGTTCGAATACCGCGGTTTCCGCTAATGCGCCGCGGCCCCTGCCCGACAATCCGTCGAGATTCTGTTTGGGACCGGCAGAACGGGCGGGGGACATGGCGCTGTCCAGGATGACGTCACAGGGGTGGTTCCTCGGCTCGGAGCAGACGCGCGGCCTGCGGTTCAGCGGCGCGCTCGAACTCGTGCGGCTGCTGGACCGCCTCGCGACCCGTCCCCGCTGGCCCGCCCGCGACGTGCCGGTGCCGATCGTGCTGCTGCGCCGCCCGCCCGGGGTGCCGAGCCCGCTCGAGGCCCTGGCGAACCGGCCCGCCACCGCGCGCGGCCGCCGGGTCGCGTTCGCGCACGTCCAGGACGGTCAGCCGGCGCGGCGGCTGCTCGACGACGTCGTGGGCCAGCTCGCGGGGGACGTGCGGGGCGCGGCCCGGCTGCGGTTCCCGCACTACGCGCTCGTCGGGTGGCTGCTCGACCTGACGCTGCCCGCCGGTGTCGAGGCCGACGAGGAGGAGCGCGAGATCGCGCGCGAGTTCCGGCAGCACCTGCGCCGGCGCGTGCGGATGACCGCGGACGGCGCGCAAGACCTCGCCCGGGACTTCCCGTGGTGGATCCGGCTCGTGATCGGGCTGATGCCGCGGATCGGCCTCGCGCTGATGGCCCTGCTGTGGCGGCCCGCGACGTGGGTGGGCGAGCAGGAGCTGGGCGGGCGCTCGCGGCACGGGCTCTACCGGCTCGCGCGCGCCGTCGTGAAGGAACGCCTGGCGGACCGGCACGAGGACGAGGTCGGCGACCTGCTCGTGCGGGCGCTGCTGGAGGACCTGCGGCGCGCCCACCGGCGGTGGACGGTGCGGGGCACGGGCCGGCGGCGCACCGGCAACCCCTGGCTGCTGGTGGAGTCGTCCGACCCGTGGCTGGTCGACGCGATCGGCCGGGCCCGCAGCGGCGTCCGCAGTGGACAGTCGTGGCGCGCGAACCCGTTGAGCCGCCCGGATCCGCTGCTCGTGGTCGCCGCGCGGGAGTCGGAGGAGGTGCCGCGCACGCACGTCGCGGACGCGCTGGCCGGGTACCACGACTGGCTGCGGCAGCTGTCGCGGTCGGAGAACTGGGTGCTGGAGCTCGACACCGACGCGTCCGAGCCCGCACGGGGCGTGGTCGGCGGGCTGTCCGAGCTCCCCGCCCTGCGCCTGCGCCGGGCGCTCGCCGCGCCGCTGGTGCTCCTGCTGGTGGCCGCGTCGCTCGTGGCGGTGCCGTTCCTGAACGCCGCCCGGTGCGACGACTGGTGGTCGGTGTCGGCGCACTCGCCGCTGGAACGCGTCGGCTCGGAGTGCATCGGCGTGTCCGCGGACCCGGTGCGGCACTTCGTCCCCGAGTGGGTGCCCGCGGACATCCGGCCCGCGCTGGAGGACGTCTACGGCCGGATCGTGGAGGAGAACCGCAGGGCGGCGGCGCGCCCGGACGCGGTCACCATCGTGTTCCTGAGCGTGCTGACCCCCAGCACCGCCAACAGCTTCTACGCGCTGGTCGAGGAGCTGCGCGGGGTGTGGGTGGCGCAGAAGACCAGCGACGTGCCCATCAGGATGCTGCTGGCCAACGGCGGCGAGGGGCCCGGCGGGCGCGGTCTGGCCTCCGGCGACATCGCGGCCGGCAAGATCGTCGACCTGGCCGCGCGCGACCGCAGCGTGGTCGCGGTGACGGGCCTGTCGATCAGCACCGACACGGCCCGTTCGGTGGTGAAACGCCTCGGCGGCAGCGCGTTGCCGGTCATCGGCACGCTGACCTCGGCCGACGACATGGCGGGCGTCAACGAGTACTACTACCAGGTCGGCCCGAACAACCTGCGCGAGGCGAAGGTGGCCGCCTACTACGCGCAGACCCGGCTCGGCGTCTCCGACGTGGCGATCTTCCACTCCGGCGACCCGACCGACCGCTACAGCCAGAACCTCGCCGAGGACGCGCGGGCCGCGTTCGCCGAACGCGGGATCACCGTGAGCCAGTACCGGCCCTACCGCGTGGCGAACGACGACGAAGGCCTCGCGCCCGCCTCACTGGGCCAGGGCGCGTGCCCGAGCGGGGAGAAGCCGGGCTACGCCGTCTTCTACG
The DNA here is from genome assembly GCF_042725365.1 of Lentzea sp. NPDC060358. Classification (NCBI taxonomy): domain Bacteria; kingdom Bacillati; phylum Actinomycetota; class Actinomycetes; order Pseudonocardiales; family Pseudonocardiaceae; genus Lentzea; species Lentzea sp. NPDC060358. The sequence goes on from NZ_JBHXCW010000045.1 coordinate 13,457, forward strand.
CCGGGCGCGCGCAGTACCTGGCGGAGTTCCTGCGCGGCATGAACAGCCGCTGCCAGGGCGGCACGCCGCCGGTGCTCGCGAGCGACTCGTCCACCCGGTTCATCCTGGAGGGCACGATGGCGCAGTTCCCCAACGTGCGCCTGGACTACCTGTCGTTCGCGAGCCCGGCCGCGTGGACCGACTGCGCGAAGGTGCCGTTCTACAAGGTGTACCTCGACGTGTTCCGCAGGACGTGCCCGACGCTGGGCGACGGCCGGTCGGCCGCCGCCTACGACGCGATGCAGGTGCTGGCCGAGGGGGTGCGGCAGGTGCGCCGGACCGACCCGGCGGCACGGGTGCGGGAGGGGCTGCTCGCGGGCATCGGCAGCATCCGGCCGGACAACGCGATCCAGGGCGCCACCGGGACGATCGGGTTCAGCGCCAGCACGCGGCTGCCCGCGAACAAGGCCGTGCTGGTGTTGCAGGGCAACACCGACACGACCTCGACACCGCGGCTGCTGTGCGGGGAGCTGCCGTTCCGCGCCGACCTCGTGCCGGGGCTGGAGCCGGACGGCGGGTGCCCGGACGACCCCCGGTGACCGGGGGCGGGCGGCAGGTCAGCGTTCGCCGCCCAGCACCGGTTTCACGTCCACGATCGGCGTGCCGTCGAGCGCTTCGAGGTGTGCGACCCGCACCTTCACCCCGTCCACGCCGAGGATCGTGACGCGGTGCAGCCCCACCGGGTTCGGCCGGTCCGGCGACCGCGTCGAGAACACCCCCGTCTCCGGCCGGTCCAGGTCGCCGCGCGGGTGCACGGCGAGCACCGACCGGTCGGCGCGGTCGAGCCAGGTGAGCACGAGGACGTCCTGGCCCGCCTCGAGCTCCCGCATCGCCCGCGCGTACTCGGGGGCGAAGACGAGCCAGGCGTCCGGCGCGCCCTCGTCGCCCTGCTTCGGGGCGGAGGCGCGGTCCAGCAAGGAGGATTCGACGTGCCCGATGGGCTGCAGTTTCATCAAGTCCCGCAGAAGGTCCGGTAGGTGGCGCTGAAGTCCTGCGGCGCAGGAGCCGAGAAGTGTTCCAGACCCGGCCGCGCCCCGAACGGGTGGGTAACCGCTTTCAGCAACTCGCGCACCGGGCCGAGGTCGCCGGCGGCACCGGCCGCCAGCGCCTCCTCGACGAGGTGGTTGCGCGGGACGTAGACGGGGTTGACCCGGTCCATCACGCCGGCGTCCGGGCCGTGCTCCCGCCAGCGGGCGAGCCAGGCGTCGATGCCCGCGAGGTCCAGGAACAGCGAGCGGGCGGGCTCGGCGTCACCGCGGGCGGCGGCGGACAGGTGGTGGAAGAACGACGTGAAGTCGACGTGGTTCTCCCGCATCAGCTCGAGCAGGTCCCCGAGCAACGGCTTCACGCCGGCCGAGATGCCGAGCTTCGCGCCCATGCCGCCGATCCAGGCCCGTTCGAACCGCTCGGGGAACGTGCCGAGCGTCTCCGTCGCGAGCGCGACGGCCTTGTCCTCGTCGTCGTCGAACAACGGCAGCAGGGCCTCGGCGAGCCGGGCGAGGTTCCACTCGGCGACGATCGGCTGGTTGCCGTAGGCGTACCGGCCGCGGTGGTCGATGGAGCTGTATTTCGTCGTCGGGTCATAGGCCTCCATGAACGCGCACGGGCCGTAGTCGATCGTCTCGCCGGAGATCGTCATGTTGTCCGTGTTCATGACGCCGTGGATGAACCCGACGAGCATCCACCGCGCGACCAGATCGGCCTGGGCCGCCACGACGTGGTCGAACAGCTCCAGCGGCGTGCTGCCGGGGTGGTGGCGAGCGATCGCGTGGGCGGCCAGCCGGCGCAGCAGGTCGAGGTCGCCGGTGTTGCGGGCGTACTGGAAGCTGCCGACGCGCAGGTGCGACGCGGCCACGCGGGCCAGCACGGCACCGGCGAGCGGTTCCTCGCGCTGCACCGAGGCCCCGGTCGCCACGACGGCCAGCGCACGGGTCGTCGGGATGCCGAGGGCGTGCGTGGCCTCGCTGACGACGTATTCGCGCAGCATCGGGCCGACCGCCGCCAGCCCGTCGCCGCCGCGGGCGAACGGGGTGCGGCCCGACCCCTTGAGGTGCAGGTCGCGCAGCCGGCCCGCGGGGTCGGTCAGCTCGCCCAGCAGGAGCGCGCGGCCGTCGCCGAGCCGGGGGGAGTAGCCGCCGAACTGGTGTCCCGCGTAGGCCTGGGCCACGCCGGTCGCCCCGGTGCCGACCAGGAACGGCAGTCCGTCGCCCCTCAGCCGGGCGGGGTCGAGACCGAGCTCGCGCGCGAGCGGCTCGTTGAGGACGAGGAGGTCCGGCTCCGCGACCGGGGCGGCGGTCCAGGACACCGCCATCTCCGGGACCGCGGTGGCGAAGTCGCTGCTCAGGCTGATGTTCACCCCTTCCAGGCTACCCGGCGCCGTCCAGCGGCGGTGTGACCGCGCTCTCAGATCGAACTCCGCTGAACCGTTCCGGGAGGAGGTACGTGACAGGGGTGGAACAGGTTGAACGTCAGTCCACTCAGGAGTGAGAAACCCCATGCGTCGCAAGCAAGTTGGGATCGTTGCTGCCCTTTTCGCGGTCGGTGCCGTCACGTTGACGGCCTGCGGGCAGGGCACCGCGCAGTCCGGTTCGCCGGCTCCGGCGTCGGGACAGGTCCAGGAGAGCCAGGCGCCCGCAGGTGAGTCCGAAGTGGACTTCCTGCGGGGCTCGGCCAACTCCAACAAGGCGGACAAGAACACTGGCGACCTCGCGCCGGCCTCCGCACCCGCCGAGGTGAAGCAGAAGTGGGTCGAGCTCCGCGTCGCGAACGCCGGCGGCCTGGAACCCGCCGTGGTCAACGGGAACGGCCGCAGCGTCTACTGGTTCAGCGACGACCCCGTGGGCGGCGGAGTGTCCAATTGCAACGGTGACTGCGCGAAGACGTGGCCCCCCATCACGGTCACCAAGGGCACGAAGCTGTTCTTCCCCGGCATCAAGCGGAAGGACATCGGCTTCGTCAAGCGCCAGGACGGGCAGGTCCAGGTGACGATCGGCGGCCGCCCGGTCTACCTGTTCTCCAAGGACGAGAAGGCCGGTGACATCAAGGGCCAGAACGTCGGCGGCAAGTGGTTCGTCGTCAACCCCGAGGGCAAGCGCGCCGTCGCCCCCGCGGAGGCCCCGGCTCCCCAGCCGGCGCCGCCCGCGGCCGGTGCCAAGCCGGCGACGTCCGTGACCTTCTTCACCGGCAAGAACTTCGACGACTTCAGCGGTACCAACTTCGCCACCGGCGTGAAGCCGTCCGCCCAGTGCGCCGACCTGCGCGGCGCGTTCCAGTCGCTGTCGCTGGACGGTGCCGTGAAGATCTGGTCGGAGCCGGGCTGCAAGGGCAAGTCCGCAGTCGTCGACGACGACGTCCGCGACACGGCCGCCCTCGGCTTCCCGAACGGCGCCCGTTCGTACATCAACACCTGACCTGATCGGGTGAACGCGCAGGCCGCCGGAGCACCCCCGCTCCGGCGGTTTCGCCGTCTCGCTACGCTGCCTTCATGCGCTACTCCGCCCTTGCGCTGGCTTTGCTGCTGGTCGGGTGCGGCACGTCGACGACGTCGCTGCCCACCATCACCCCCGCCGCCCCCTCGTCGTCCGCCGAAGGCCTGCCGGACCTGCAACCGCGCCTCGACGCCATCGGCGTGCTGCTCACCGACTGCGTGGCCCGCCTGCGCGGCGAACCCGTCGACCCGGCCGACAACTGCGTGCACCTGCTGCCGGACGTGACCGGCGTGATCGACGCGGCGGAGAAGCAGTCGTCGAAGCTCACGCCCGCGGGCGTGGCCGCGATCGCCGACGTGCGCCGCCACCTGGGGGAGGTCCAGCCCTGCGAACCGTGGTTCGCCGCGGGGGGAGCGAGCGGGAACGAGCCGCTCGACACGCGGTGCCGCAAGGCGTGGGACGCGCTCTTCCAGAGCTTCACCGCGGTGCGCAACAGCGCCTGAGATCACGGGCGCCCGTGGCGGTGCCCCGCGTGCTGCCCCTCCGGCCCTTCTCCGCGGATCACCGACCGGGCACACTCCGCGCATGGCCGAAACATCTTCACCCAAACGAAGCTCGACGCCCGCCGAAGCCGCCACCCCGGCGGTGAAGGGCCGCGAGGTGCCCGCGGACTCCGAGTCGAAGCTCGCGAGCGAGCTGGCCGGGCAGATCGCCGCGGGCATCGCCGCCGGCGTCGCCGAGGCCGTGCGGGCCGATCCAGGGCAGTGGGCGCAGGTCAGCCGGCAGCAGCTGCTGGCGTGGATCGCCGAGGACACCAGGGAGGCGCTCGCCGAGCTCGCCGCCGGCGGATCGCTGGAGGACGCCCGATGACCTCGATGGTGTTCGCCCTGCGCGCGACGATGCGGCTGGTGGTGCGCCGGTCGGCCCTGCGGTCGTACGGGACGGTGGCTCCCCGGATCGCCTTCCGGCACGACCAGGCCAGGCTGGCGGACTTCCTGACCGGCCAGGTGGTCCAGCAGGTGGTGGACGACATCGCCGTGTCGCTGCCGCCCCTCCCCGAGCCGCCCCCGGACCGTGCGGCGAAGTCGAAGCAGCTGTCGGTCGCGACCCTGCTGGACATGATGATCAACGAGAAGGGGAAGTACCTGGTGCACCGCACCAGCGTGCGGGCCATCGGCGAGCTGTGGGAGGGACGGGAGATCGACGCCGGCTATCCCGCCGGCACCCTCGACCCCAACGCCCCGCCCGGCATCTACGCCGTTCCCGGCCTCGTCGGCGTCCCGTACGGCGACTGGTGCGTGATCTTCAAGAAGGGCGACCCCGGCCACTACTTCACCTCGGTCGGGGTGACCGCCGACGCCGAGAACGCGAACAAGGAAGAGATGATCTGCGTCCGCAACATCCGCACCTCCGCCGCGCACGGCTGGTGCACGGTCGCGGACGTGCGGGAGGCGAAGAAGCAGTACGACGCGCACAACAAGAAGGTGGCGGGCACGTCGGCGAAGAAGTGACCCGGCCGGGAAGCGCCCTGGCAGTCGAGCTGGGGCCTGTCCCGTGGGCCTCGTCCGCGACGGTCGCGGACGAGGGGCGCGGGACAGGCCCTAGGGCGCGACCTCGGCGAACCGGGCGGTGAGCTCCGCCGAGATCTCGTAGTGCCGCACCAGGAACGAGCGCTCGTCGAGCTTCTTGCGCCGCAGCCACCCCGTCACCTCGGCGTTGCACTTGCTGGCGTTGCACGACCCGCACGCGGGCACGACGTTGCCGAGCGTGTACCTGCCGCCGCGCGAGATCGCCTGCACGCAGTCCTTCTGCACCGCTCCCGCGAGCGCGCCGCAGTAGGCGCAGCCGCCCCACGACGTCTTCAGCGCGTCCCACTGGGCGTCGGTGAGGTCGTGGGTGACGCGGGCCATGCGCTTCTTGCGCTTGCGCGCCGCGCGAACCTGTTTGCTACCGCCGGTCGGCACGGGTCGTGAGACTACGCGTCGCGATGGTCAGTAGGTCGGCGGCGGGTCCCCGGGGCGTCTGACCGGCGGGCCAGACGGCGCGCAGGTCGCGGTGCAGGTCCAGGCCGGTCACCTCGACTCGGACCAGAGCGCGGGTCGCGAGGTCGGCGGCCACCGCGCGCACGCTCAGCACGGCCGGGCCGATGCCGCCGGTGGCCGCGGCCTTGATCGCCGTCGTCGACGACATCTCGAGCAGCGGCTCGGCGGAGGACGTCACGCCGGCCGCGAGCAGCGCGTGCTCCCAGGCCTGCCGGGTGCCCGAGCCGGACTCGCGGCTGACCAGCGGTGTCGCGGCGGCCCTGGTGGCGCTCACGCGGCGGCGCCGGGCCCACGGGTGGCCGGGTGCGACGACCAGCACCAGCTCGTCCTCGGCGACCACGCGGCTCGCGAGTCCCGGCGGCACGTCGATGCTCTCGATGAACCCCAGCGCCGCCTTGCCCGCGAGGACCTTGTCGGCGACGTACGCGGAGTTGCCCGCCGTCAGCACGGTCGCGGTGTCCGCGCTCACGCCCCGCAGCGCGATGAGCCACGCGGGCAGCAGGTACTCGGCGACCGTGAGGCTCGCGGCGACGGTGAGGTGGCACTGCCGGTCGGCGCGCAGGGTGGTGATGCCGGCGTCGAGGTCGGCCGCCCGCGCGAGGACCGGTTCCGCCCACCCCGCCACGAGCTGGCCCGCCGTGGTGAGCTTGGCGCCGCGGGGGGTGCGTTCGAGCAACGTCACGCCGACGCGCGCCTCCAGGGTCCGCAGGCGTTCGCTGGCGCTGGGCTGCGACATGCCGTGGGCCTGGGCCGCGCGCCCGATGCTCCCCAGCTCCGCGACGCTCAGCAGCAGGTCGAAGCTGGTCAGGTCGGTGACCCTGGACGGCAGAGGCATAGGGGAAGCCTATGTGTTCATCGGTGATCGGCGCCTACCGGGACCCGCGCGCGGGGAGCATCGTCAGGTCGTGACCGCTCTCGCACCTCATCCACACCGTGCCCCCGAGGTGCGACGAGCGGCGCCCTTCGGCCCCAACCTCTTCGCCGCCGCGATGGGCACCGGCATCGTCGCGACCGCCGCCGTGCCCGGCCTGCGCGGGCCCGCCACCGTCGTCTGGGCGCTCAACGCCGTGCTGCTCGCCGGCCTCGTCGTCGCGGCGGTGCGGAGCTGGACCCCGGCGACGGTCCGCGCGCAGCTGCGCGACCCGGTGATGGCCCAGTTCTGGGGCGCGCCGCCGATGGCGCTGATGACCGTCGGCACCGGCACGCTGCTGCTCGGCTCCGACTGGATCGGCCTGCCCGCCGCACTCGCCGTCGACTGGACGCTGTGGACGCTCGGCACGCTGCTGGGGCTCGCGACGTCGGTGCTGGTGCCGGTGCGGATGATCGGCAGCGGCGAGCGCGCGTTCGGCGGCTGGCTCATGCCCGTGGTGCCGCCGATGGTCTCCGCCGCGTCGGGGGCGCTGCTCGCCCAGCACCTGGAGGGCCAGGCGCGCCAGGCGATGGTGCTCGGCTGCTACGCGCTGTTCGGCGTCAGCCTGTTCGCGACGCTGGCGATCGTCCCGCAGATCTGGCAGGGCCTCGTGCGGCACGGTCCCGGCGCCGCGGCCACCGTGCCGACGCTGTGGATCGTGCTCGGGCCGCTCGGCCAGTCGATCACCGCCGCGAACCTGCTCGCCGCCGTGCCCGTGCTGCCGGGACAGGGCGCGTTCGGCGTGCTCTACGGCACCGCCGCCTGGGGCTTCGCGGTGGTCTGGCTGGCGATGGCGGCCGTGGTGACCGTGCGGACCGCCCGGCGCGGGCTGCCGTTCGCGCTGTCGTGGTGGAGCTTCGTCTTCCCGCTCGGCACGCTGGTGACCGGCACGAGCGCGCTCGCGGCACGGGTGCCGTCGGCGCTGTTCGGTGGCATCGCGGTCGTGCTCTACGGCGCGCTGGTGCTCGCGTGGGTGACCGTCGGCGTGCGGACGGTGCACTACCTAAGTCGCCGATCTACGTAACGCCTGCCGACGCGAAGAACGCCCGTCCGCCGCGAGGGTAGCGGTGTGACAACGCGAACCGCACCGACCCGCACGGCCAGGGCGGTGGTCCTGGCAGCCGCCACGCTGACCATCATGGCCGCGGCGATCATCGCCCCGAGCCTGCCCGCGATGGGCGAGGTCTACGGCGAGGGCGTGCTGGTCCGGCTGGCGCTCACGATCACCTCGCTCGCCATCGCGGTCAGCGCGCCGGTCGCGGGCCTCGTGGCCGACCGGTTCGGGCGCAAGCCGCTGCTCGTGGCGAGCCTGGTGGGCTACGCGCTGAGCGGCACGGCCGGGTTCTTCGTCACCAGCCTGCCGGTGCTGCTCGGCACCCGCACGGTGCTGGGCCTCGCCGTCGGCGGCGTCATGACCGCGGTCAGCGCGTTGATCACCGACTGGTTCGACGGGCCGGAACGCGGGCGGTTCCTGGGGCTGCAGCAGGCTTTCGCGAGTCTCGGCGGGGTGGTGTTCCTGCCACTGGCCGGGGTGCTCGCGGGCGTCGACTGGCGGCTGCCGTTCTGGCTCTACGCCGTCGCGGCACTCGTCGCGCTGGCGGCCGTGGGGCTCGAGGAGGAACCGCGCGCGGTGCGGGAGACCGCCGGCGCGGGGTTCCCGCGGCAGGCGGTCTGGATCTACCTGCTGGCCTTCGCGGCCACGCTGGTGTTCTACATGGCACCGACGCAGCTGCCGTTCCTGCTGCGCGACTTCGGCGCGGGCCCGGCCGTCATCGGGTTCGTCGTCGCCGGCAGCACGCTGACGGGCGCCGTGGGCGCACTCGCGTTCCCGAGGCTGCCCGGGGGGAGGATCACCGCGGTCAGCACGGCGCTGCTCGGCGCCGGCTGGCTGGTGATCGGCGCCGCGGACGGCATCGGCCTCGTCACCGCCGGCCTGCTCGTCGGCGGCTTCGGGATCGGGCTGGCCGTGCCGAACCTCAACCTCCGCCTCGCCGGCCTCGCCCCGCCCGCGCACCGGGGCCGCGTGCTCAGCGGCCTCGTCGCCGGGATCTTCCTCGGGCAGTTCCTGTCGCCACTCGTCCTCGCGCCCCTGGTCCAGGCGGGCCTCGCCGCCGCGTTCACCTGGACCGGGGTCGTCACCACCACCGCAGGGGCGGTCCTCGCCCTGACGTACAAGGAGAACCGATGATCTACCACGGCAACCGCTTCACCCTGCGCGAGGACGTCTCGCCGCACCAACGGGAGGAGGCGCTCGAAAGCCTCCGCAACCAGGGCCGCGTGATCCCGTCGGTCAAGTCGTTCGTCGTCGGCCGCGACCACGGCGGCGAGTACGAGTGGGGCGCCACGTTCGTCATCGAGGACCTCGAGGGCTACTGGGAGTACCTGGTCCACCCCGCGCACCGCGACACCGACCGCGTCGGCCTGCCGCTGGTGGACAGGTTCGCCTCGTTCGACATCACCGACGACGAGGACCCGGAGATGGGCGCGAAGATCGCCGCCCTGCACCGCAAGCGCTACGACAGCGACCCCGAGCTGACGCAGCTCGTGACCGGCCTCGGCGAGTACTCGGGCAGCGCCGCCCCCGGACACCACGGGGTGACCCGATGAACGACCTGGTCCAGCACTGGCTCGACTTCTGGAACGGCGACCTGGAGCTCGCCGGGAAGATCGTCCACGACGACTTCGTCTGGCACGTGGCGCCGCTGAGCGGCGGCCCGCAGCAGAACCGCGCGGGACGCGACGAACTGGTCGAGTGGGTGCGCGAGTCGCACCAGGTGATGGCCGGGCTGAAGTTCTCCGTCGACGTGGGGCCGATCTCGCAGGAGCCGTTCCACGCGGTGCGCTGGCTCGCCGAGGCGAACGGGGTCTCGTTCCACGGCACGGACGTCCTGCGGGTGCGGGACGGCCGGATCGCCGAGTACTGGCTGAACGCCGACAGCCTGTGGGCGGCGCAGCAGCTCGGCATGGTCCCTAGCTGAACCGCTCCCTCAACCGGCGGCGCGAGTTGATGCCCATCTTGCGGTAGATGTTGCGCAGGTGGGCGTCGACCGTGCGGGGGCTGAGGAACAGCCGGGCGGCGACCTCCTTGGACGTCGCCCCGGTCGCCACCAGCCGCGCGATGTGCTGCTCCTGCGCGGTGAGGTCGTCGGCGGCCGGCGCGGACCGGCTGCGGGCCACCTCACCGGTGGCCTGCAGCTCCTGCGCCGCCCTGGCCGCGAACGCCTCCATCCCCATGCCGGACAGCAGTTCGTGGGCCGTGCGCAGCTGTTCCCTGGCGTCGACCCGGCGGCCAGCGCGCCGCAGCCACTCGCCGTGCAGCAGGTGCGCTCTCGCCAGGTAGGGCTTCGCCGGTGTGCGCGAAAGGCGTTGCACGGCCTCGCGGTAGTCGTCCTCGTCGTTGGAGACCAACGCCCGCGCGTAGGCCCCGATGCCCAGGCCCCAGTCGGTGCCGGCCGCGGACGTGCGTTCGGCGAGGTCCTCCAGGGCGACCACGGCGGCCTTCTCCTCACCGCACCGGACCGCGGCCTCGACCAGTTCGGGCAGGGCGATGCCCGCGAGGTAGAGGTCTCCCGGCTCGACGGCCTGGCGGGCGGCCTCCAGCGCCCCGGGGTAGTCGCCGATCGCGTTGTGCAGCACGGCGGACGCCCAGTGCGCGTTGGCCACCAGCAGTCCCGGCCGCCGCGCCGCCGCCCGGGTTCCGCGCTCGACCTGGTCGAGCAGTTCCGCGCGACGGCCGCGCATCGCGGCGACGTGCAGGCGGGGGAACGGGAACGGGTCGACGCCGAGCGCGTCCGCTACGGCCTCCTCCTCCGCGATGGCGGACAGCGCCGCGCCGAAGTCGCCGGCGTGCACCGCCATGACGGCCGTCTGCGCGAGCCCCAGCCGCAGCACGAACGGCGACCCCGCCTCGCGCCCGGTCCTCGTCAGCCACCCGGTGACGGTCGCGTGCACGTCGGCGTCCCACAGCTCGCCCGCGAGCATGACGGCGAGCGCCGGGTGCTCCGTCCACTCCAGGCCGCGGAACACCTGGCGCAGCAGGGGAACGGCGGCCCGGTGCCCGTCGGTGGTGAGCACGGCGAGCGCGTTCAGCACGTCCCGCGCCGGCGGCAACGTCGCGGCCTCGCGGACGACGACGTCCATCACACCGCTGGCGCGGCCGACCATCAGCGCCATCTCGAACGCGTCGAGCACGCACCGCCGGGCCTCGGTGCCGCTCATCCGCCGCGCGGCCCTGAGCACGAACTCGGGCCCGTCGTTCTCGGTGTGCCACACCAGCGCCACCTGCCCGCGCAGGACGTCGGCGCGGGCCAGCTGGGCCGGTGCGAGCGCGGCGACGTCGACCGTGCCGAGCAGCGCGGCCGCCGCGTCGACGGCACCGGCCTCGAACTTGGCCTGCCCGGCGGCGAGCGTGCGTTCCGCCCGCAGCACCGGGTCGAGCGACAGCGCCGCCGCCCGTTCCAGGAACGCCGCCGCGGCCGCCACCCCGCCGCGGGACCGCGCGCGCGACGCCGACCGCTCCAGCTCGGCCGCGACGGCGTCGTCCGGCCCGGTGCCGGCCTGCGCGAGGTGCCACGCCCGGCGGTCCGGGTCGGCGGCCGCGTCCGTGGCGGCGGCGAGGGCGAGGTGCGCCGACTGCCGTTCGGCGGTGCCGGCGGCCAGGTAGGCGGCCGAGCGCGCCAGCGGGTGGCAGAACCGCACGCGGGTTGACAGGCTGACGAGCCCGGACGCCTCGGCCACCGCCCCCGCACTCGTCAGGTCGAGGCCCAGCTCGCGTGCCGCCGCCCACAGCAGCCGCGGTTCGCCCGTGGGGTCGGCACCGGCCACGACCAGCAGCATCCGCGCGTCGGCGGGCAGTGCGGCCACCCTGCCGCGGAAGCTCGCCTCGACCGCCCCGGACGCCGACGCGACCTCCGGCAGCGCGAACCCGCCCGCCTTCGGCAGCTCCAGCAGCGCGAGCGGGTTGCCGCGCGCCTCGGCGAGCAGCCGCTCCCGCACCTTGGCGTCGACCGACTCGTCGGCCACCAGCGCGCGGGACTCGGCGTCGGACAGGCCTTCCAGCCGCAGGGCTGGCACCGCGCCGAGCACCCCGCCGCCGAGCACCCCGTCGGCGGGCTCCCGGACGGCGAGCACCATCGCGACGGCGTCGGAGCCGAGCCGCCGCCCGAGGAACGCGAAGACCTTCGCCGACGCCTCGTCCGCCCAGTGCGCGTCGTCGACCAGGCAGAGCAACGGCCTCTCCGCGGCCGCCGCGGCCAGCAGGTCGAGCGTCGCGAGGCCGATCCGCAGCACGTCCGGCGTGCCGGTGGCCAGGCCGAACGCGACCTCCAGCGCCGAGCGCCGCCCGGCGGGCAGCTCCGGCAGCCGGCCGAGCAGCGGCACGCACAGCTGGTGCAGCGCGGCGAACGGGAACTCGGTCTCGAACTCCGACCCGGACGCCTCCAGGACCTCGAACCCGGCCGCGGTCTCGCGCACGCGGGCGAGCAGCGCGCTCTTGCCGATGCCCGCCTCGCCGCGCAGGACCAGGGCACCGCCCCGGCCCTCGCGCGCGCCGGCGGCCAGGCCGTCGAGGCAGCGGAGCTCGGCGGCGCGGCCCAGCAGGCGTGGTGGGGTCGTCACAGCTCGAACGGTACCGGCGAGCGGGCGCGAACCAGGCTGTTGAGACGCCGCTCCCGCAGGCGCACCGCCCGGGGCCCGCCGGGACCGCCTGGTCTGGAACGCGTCCAGTCACGGCATTACGTCACGGCCATTTCGACGAAACTTGTCCGGTTTGACATGCCGGATACCTCCGTTCGGCCGTAGCCCGCTCTCCGATGCGTGTGCGTGGATGTAGAGGAGCGCTCTTACAACGTTGTAAAACGAAGGGGAACCTCGTCGATGAGAAAAGCCGCCCCCGTACTCGTCGCGCTGCTGACGGCGCTGGGCGTCGTGCAGGGCACGCCGCCCGCCGGCGCCGCCGAGCCCGTGCACGGCCTGAAGGGCGAGTACTTCGCCATGTCCCAGCCGGGCGCGCGCGACTTCGCGACGCTCGGCGGGACCGTGCTCGACAACCAGGTCAACCAGTCCGACCTGACCGGTGTGTTCAGCTTCCTGAACGGCCGGACCGAGCACACGACCGCGCGCTGGACCGGGCAGATCGCCGTGCCGCAGACCGGCGACTACACGTTCTACGCCATCGGTGACAACGGGTTCCGCCTGCTGATCGACGGCCAGCCGGTGATCGACCACTGGGTCCCGGACTGGGACAGGGAGCAGACCAGCGCTCCGGTCACGCTGACCGCGGGCAAGCAGTACGACTTCAAGCTCGAGATGTTCCAGGACGTCGGCGGCGCGAACATGTTCCTGCGCTGGTCGAGCGCGGGCATCGCGAAGCAGATCGTGCCGGAGTCGGCGTTCACCCCGCCGGCGGGCTTCCAGGCCGTGCCGCGCGCGGCGAGCATCTCCCGGGACGGGCGCACCCTCACCGCCGACTTCGACGGCCGGGTCTCGGGCACCGGTGACCTGAAGGACCACCTGCGCGTCGAGGTCGACGCGACGCCGATGCCGGTCTCGGTCGTGACGAGCAGCCGTGAGCGCGTGACCATCCGGCTCGCGGAGCGGGTGCTCAAGGGCCAGCTGGTCCGCATCTACTACGACGGCGCCGGCTCGCTGGCGGTGGGCGGCAAGAAGGTCGACAAGGCCGCGCGGGTCATCACGAACACCTCCACCGAACGGCTCCGCACGCCGTGGGGCGAGAAGGTCGACACGCGCAACCCGCTGCCCGAGTACCCGCGGCCGCAGCTCGAGCGCGACAAGTGGCTCAACCTCAACGGCCCGTGGGAGTTCTCCGGTGCCGAGGAGGGCCAGCAGCCGCAGTTCGGCAGGAAGCTGCCCGAGAAGATCATCGTGCCCTACCCGGTCGAGTCGCAGCTGTCGGGCCTGGAGCGGCACGAGGACCACATGTTCTACCGCCGCACGGTGACCGTCCCGCACGACTGGAAGATCGGGAACGGGCAGCGCCTCAAGCTCAACTTCGGCGCGGTCGACTACCAGGCCAAGGTCTGGGTGAACGGCAAGCTCGTCGCGGAGCACACCGGCGGCTACACGGCGTTCAGCGCCGACATCACCGACGCCCTCAAGCGCGGTGGCGAGCAGGAGATCATCGTCGCCGCCACCGACACGACGGGTCCGAACCAGCCCAAGGGCAAGCAGTCGCCCAACCCCAGCGGCATCTTCTACACCCCGTCGTCGGGCATCTGGCAGACGGTGTGGCTGGAGCCGGTGGCCGACAAGGGCATCGACGAGATCAAGACCACGCCCGACCTGACCACGAGCTCGCTCGCGCTCACCGTCAAGTCCGCGGGCAGCTCGACCGTCACCGCGGTCGCGAAGGACGCGCGCGGCAAGCAGGTCGGCACGGTCACCGGACCGGCGAACTCGCCGCTGACGCTGCCGGTGCCGAACCCGCACCTGTGGACGCCGGACGACCCCTACCTGTACCAGCTGGAGATCAAGCTGGGCAGCGACAGGGTGAAGAGCTACTTCGGCATGCGCTCCACCGGCATCGCCGACGTGGGCGGCACGCCCAAGCTCACGCTCAACGGCCAGCCGATCTTCAACCTGATGCAGCTCGACCAGGGCTTCTACCCGGACGGCCTGAACACCGCGCCGAGCGACGACGCGCTGGTCTTCGACCTGAAGGCGCAGAAGGACCTCGGCTTCAACGCGGTCCGCAAGCACATCAAGGCCGAGCCCGCCCGCTGGTACTACCACGCCGACCGGCTCGGACTGCTCGTGTGGCAGGACTTCGTGGCCCTCGAGGACGGCAACAACCCCCTCTCGCAGGAGCGGTTCGTCAAGGAGGGCAAGGAGCTGATGCACCAGCTCCAGAACTACCCGTCCATCTACGCCTGGATCGTGTTCAACGAGGGCTGGGGCGAGTGGGACAAGACCGTCACCGGGCAGATCACCGACGAGGTCAAGGCGATCGACCCGAGCCGGGTCGTCAGCGCCCACAGCGGCGTGAACTGCTGCGCCTCCAAGGGTGACAGCGGCAAGGGCGACGTCATCGACCACCACGACTACAACAACACCGACCCGGCCCGCCCGGACGGCAAGCGGGTCGTGATGGACGGCGAGCACGGCGGCTTCACGCTGCGCACGCCCGGCCACCAGTGGCCCGGCGCGCCGATCGCGATCTACAGCGGCGTGGCGGACAAGGCGGCGCTGACGGCGAAGTACGTCGACAACACCCGCACCTTCTACCTGGGCCAGGCGCGCCAGGAGATGTCCGCGTCGGTCTACACGCAGGTGACCGACCTCGAGGGCGAGCTCAACGGCCTGTGGACCTACGACCGCAAGGAGATCAAGGTCGACCCCGGTCCCGTCCGCGAGATCAACCGGCGCGTGATCGAGGCCGGTGCCAACGCGGGCAAGCCCTACCCGTACGCGGGCAAGGGCGAGTGGAACCTCGACGAGCGCAAGGGGAACACCGCGAAGGACTCGAGCGGCGGCAAGAACCCGCTGACGCTCACCCCGTCCGGTGTGACGTTCAAGGACGGCGCCCTGCAGTTCTCCGGCGGTTCGGCGGACACCTACGGCCCGGTCGTCGACACGACCGGTGACTACACGGTGCACGCCAAGGTGAAGCTCGACGAGGTGCCGGGCAACTACGCGACCGCGGTGAGCCAGGACGGCCGGGAGCGGGAGAACCCGTTCTACCTCCAGTACGGGCAGGGCGCCTGGGCGTTCAGCACGCCCGGCGGCAACCGCGCGCGGTTCGAGGTCGTGCCGGAGGTCGGCCGCTGGTACGAGCTCACGGGCGTGCGGGCCGGCAACGAGATCCGGCTCTACGTCGACGGCGTGAAGGTCGCGACGGCCGCGGCCGGTCCCGCGCTCGTCAGCACGGGTGCGTTCACGGTCGGCAGGGCCAAGTACAACGGTCAGAACGTCGACTTCTGGCGTGGTGCGGTCGACGACGTCGAGGTGGTCGGCAAGGCGTTGTCGGACGCGGAGGTCGCGCAGCTCTCCTGATGGTGGGAGAACGCTCTCCCGGCGTGGTACAACCTGGTGCATGAGCAAGAGCGCACCCACGCTGGAGGATGTGGCGAGAGTGGCGGGCGTGTCCCGTGCGACGGTCTCCAGGGTCGTCAACGGGACGCGCAACGTCGATCCGCAGCTCCAGGAGACGGTGCGCAACGCGATCGAGCAGACCGGGTACACGCCCAACCGCGTGGCCCGGTCTCTCGTCACCCGGCGGACCGGCACGGTCGCGCTGGTGATCTCCGGCGCCGGCGGGGGATCGGACGTCTTCACCGACCCGTTCTTCGGCCGGGTCACCGCCGGGGTCGTCGACTTCCTGCGGCTGCACGGCGTGCACCCGGTGCTCATGCTCGCCGACTCCGGCCACTCGCGGACCGAGGTGGTCGAGTTCCTCAGACAGGGCAGCGCCGACGGCGCGCTCCTGGTCTCCACCCACCCGTTCGACCCGCTGCCCGCGCAGCTGCTCGCGGCCGAGGTGCCCGCCGTGCTCTACGCGCGGCCCGGCAGGCCGATGCCGGTGAGCTACGTGGACATGGACCACCGCGCCGGCGGCACGCTGGCCGCCGACCACCTGGTGGCGGCGGGGCGGTACAACATCGCCACCATCTCCGGCCCGCTCGACGTGCTGGCGAGCCAGGACCGGCACGCCGGTTTCCGCGACGCCATGGCCCGCCACGGGTTCCCGTACGTGCCGACCGCGGAGGGCGGGTTCACCGCCGAGAGCGGGGCGGAGGCGATGCGGCGGCTGCTCACCGAGACCCCCGACCTCGACGCGGTGTTCGCCGCGAACGACCTGATGGCGCAGGCGGCCGTGGACGTGCTGCACGAGCACGGGCTGCGCGTGCCCGACGACGTGGCCGTGGTCGGGTTCGACGACAGCGCGCCCGCGCGGGCCTGCCGCCCGCAGCTCACGACCGTGCGCCAGCCCGTGGAGCGGATGGCGGCGCAGATGGCCGACCTGCTGCTGGCGGACCTCGAAAAACCGGGACAACGGCCGAGATCGGTCATCTTCGAACCGGAACTCGTCGTCCGGGCCTCCGCCTGATTGACCTGCCCGGCACCCGGCGTTAACGTCGCTTGGGAGAGCGCTCTCACGCCCCTGTCCAAGGCTTCCCCCTTCTCCCGTCAGGCAGGATCATGGGCTCACCCCTGTCCAGGGCCGCCGCGTTCGCCGCTGCCGCTCTGTGTTTGGTGACAACCGTCAGCGCCACCTCCCAGGCCGGTGCCGCCGCGTGCGGCACCACGAACGTCGCACTCGGCCGCACGGCCACCGCGTCCTCCACCGAGAACGGCGGCACGCCCGCCTCCGCCGCTGTCGACGGCGACGCGGGCACCCGGTGGTCGTCGCAGTTCTCCGACCCGCAGTGGGTCCAGGTCGACCTCGGGTCCACGCAGCAGGTCTGCCGCGTCTCCCTGGCCTGGGAGGGCGCGTACGGCAAGGCCTTCCAGGTCCAGGTGACCGACAACGCCGCCGACCCGTCGTCGTGGCGCAACGTGTACTCGACCACGACCGGCACCGGCGGCACGCAGAACCTCGACGTCAACGGCTCCGGCCGGTACGTGCGCGTGCTGGGCACCCAGCGCGGCACCGGCTACGGCTACTCGTTGTGGGAGCTCGGCGTGTTCACCGAGGGCGACACGACCACCGTGCCGCCGACCGACCCGCGCAACCCGGACTTCGGTCCCGACGTGCACGTCTACGGGCCGGGTTCGTCGCAGGCGGAGATGCAGTCGAGGCTCGACTCGATCGCCGCGCAGATGAAGACGAACCAGTTCGGGCCGCAGCGCCACGCCGTGCTGTTCAAGCCCGGCACCTACAACGCCGACGTCAACCTGCGCTTCTACACGCAGATCGCCGGGCTGGGCCTCAACCCGGACGACGTCAACATCAACGGGCACATCCGGGTCGAGGCCGACTGGCTGCAGCAGGGCAACGACCCCAACAACCTCGGCAACGCCACGCAGAACTTCTGGCGCGGCGCCGAGAACCTCTCGGTCACGCTGCCCGCCAACCAGATCGAGCGCTGGGCGGTCTCGCAGGCCACCGCGTACCGGCGGATGCACCTGCGCGGCCAGGCCCACCTGTGGAACGGCTACGACGGCTGGGCCAGCGGCGGCCTGATCGTCGACAGCAAGATCGACGGCGTCGTGGTGTCGGGCTCGCAGCAGCAGTTCCTCACCCGCAACAGCAACCTCGCGGGCGGCTGGTCGGGCTCGGTGTGGAACATGGTCTTCGCGGGCACGCAGGGCGCCCCGGCCGACCACTTCCCGAACCCGTCGCACACCACGGTCGACACCTCGCCGGTGACGCGGGAGAAGCCGTACCTCTACGTCGACGGCTCCGGTTCGTACCGGGTCTTCGTGCCGGCGCTGCGCACCAACTCTCGCGGCACCAGCTGGGAGAACGGCAACCCCGGTTCGTCGATCTCGCTCGCGGACTTCTTCGTCGTCAAACCCGGCACGCCGGTCGCGACGATCAACTCCGCGCTGGCGCAGGGCAAGCACCTGCTGCTCACGCCGGGCATCCACCAGCTCGACGACACGATCAGGGTCACCCGCCCGAACACGGTCGTGCTGGGCCTCGGGCTCGCCACGCTGACCCCGACCACCGGGAAGGCCGCGCTCACGACGTCCGATGTGGACGGTGTGAAGCTGGCCGGGTTCCTGGTCGACGCCGGCGTGCGGAACTCCCCGGTGCTGCTGGAGATCGGTGACGCGACCACCGCCGACCACTCGGCCAACCCGACGTCGCTGCACGACGTGTACCTGCGCGTCGGCGGGTCGCAGGCGGGCAAGGCGACGGTCAGCATGCGGGTCAACAGCCGCAACACGATCATCGACCACACCTGGGTGTGGCGGGCCGACCACGGCGCGGGCGTGAGCTGGACGGCGAACCCCGGCCAGAACGGCGTGGTCGTCAACGGCGAGAACGTGACCGCGTACGGGCTGTTCGTCGAGCACTACCAGCAGCACAACCTGGTGTGGAACGCCAACGGCGGCCGCGTGTACCTGTACCAGAACGAGCTGCCGTACGACCCGCCGAACCAGGCCGCGTGGATGAACGGCTCCCAGCGCGGCTGGGCGGGCTACAAGGTGGCCGACCCGGTGACGACGCACCAGGCGTTCGGCGTCGGCGTCTACGCCTTCAACCAGGCCGACCCGAGCATCGTGACGGACAACGCCTTCGAGGCGCCGAACCGGCCGGGCGTGCGGTTCACGCACCTGGTCGCGGTGTCGCTGGGCGGAGTGGGCACGATCGCCAACGTCATCAACGGCACGGGCGGTCAGGCGGACCAGGCGAACCAGGTCCGCTACGTCGTGAACTACCCGTGATCGAGGCGGTTCCGCTGCTTCTCGTGTGACGACTCGACACCCCGGGGCACGCGCCGCCCCGGGGTGCATGAGGAGGAGAACGTCACCGCGGCAACCGGTAGTCCGGTCCCAGCGCCGCTCCTCGATCCGGCTTGTAGAGGTCGAACCCGCGCGGGTCGCACTGCAGGCCGCCGTTGATGCAGTGGCGGACCAGCGCTGCCTGCGTGGGCGCGTCCCAGGCGTTCATGAAGTCGTAGTGCCAGGTGTAGCCGCGGCCGCTGGCGAGCCGGACGCGCGACATGTCACCGGACACCGGGAACGCCATCTTGAACTCGATCATCGGCACCGCGACCGGGTGCGACGACGGGCAGACCAGGCTCGCGCGGTCCGGGTAGGCCATGTGCGACTGGTGGTTCGCCGAGTCGAGGTCGCGGCCGTTCCAGCAGCTCGGCGCCTGGTAGCGGACGTTGAGCTGGGTGCCGGGCGGGCAGTGCGCGGGGATGTCCCAGTTGTGGGAGCTGTCGCCGCACTCCCAGCCCTCGACCGCGCCGGGCGCCGTGCGGAACTGCTCCTGCGTCGCCGCGGCGCTGCCGACCACGAACCTCAGCCCCGGCGGGAACGGCACGACGTCCTGGTACCTCAGGATGCCGGACTTGTAGTAGATGACCTGCGGGAAGTTCGGCGGCACGATCTGGTCGCCGTTGTAGACCGATGGGAACCAGTACGCGGACTTGTCGTCCGGCGTCTTGCAGTTGGTCTGCGCCGCCTTGAGGGAGTCGTTGGTGCTGCGGGCGTTCGTGGACGGGTTGCCCAGGAACGTGTGCATGTGCGACGCGCCCGGCAGTCCCGGGAAGACGATCGGGTCGTCCGGGAGGTGGGTCGTGACCGAGCAGTTCGCCTGGAACTCGTGGTGCGTGACGAGGTCGTCGGCCTGGGCCGACTGGCTCGCGACGGCGACGACCGCCGCCACGAGTGCGGCCGCGGCCGCCAGTGAGCTGAGCTTCCGGGACACCTGTGTCCTCCTGCCGATGTGGGGAACCGGCTGGGAGAGCGCTCTCCCAGACAGCGTCCCGTCCCCTCCTGGAGGTGTCAAGACCGGTTCTTTTGACACCGCCGACGTCTGGTCGTAACGTCCCCCGGCAGGGTCGTGAGAGCGCTCTCCACGCACACACCCCTACTCGTCGCAGGAGGCGCGATGCTCCGCGTCCGCTCCATCGGCACGGTCGTCGCCGTGCTGCTCGGCCTGGCGGTGCTCCCCGCGCAGGCCGCTCCCGCCCTGCTCTCCCGGGGCAGACCGGCGGTCGCGTCGTCGGCCGAGAACGGTGGCACCCCCGCGTCCGCCGCCGTCGACGGGGACGGCGGCACCCGCTGGTCGAGCGCGTGGAGCGATCCGCAGTGGCTGCGCGTCGACCTCGGCGCGCCGTCGTCGGTGACGCGGGTCGAGCTCGACTGGGAATCCGCGTATGCGACGGCGTTCGAGATCCAGGTCTCGGCCGACGGCTCCGCCTGGCAGACGATCCGCTCGGTGACCCGCGCGACCGGGGGCCGGCAGAGCTACGACGTCAACGGAAGTGGCCGGTACGTCCGCATCTACACCACCCAGCGCGCCAACGGGTACGGCGTCTCGCTGTGGGAGCTCCGGGTCTTCGGCGAGCAGGGCGCGGTGGCCCCCGGCGGAGTCCACGTGACGGGTTCGCAGGGCAACTGGCAGCTGCTGGTGGACGGCAAGCCGTGGACGGTGAAGGGCCTGACCTGGGGCCCGCCCGCCGCGGACGCCGCGCGGTACATGCCCGAGCTCAAGTCCATGGGCACCAACACCCTGCGGACCTGGGGCACCGACGCTTCGACCCGTCCGCTGCTGGACGCGGCGGCGGCTCAGGGGCTGCGCGTCATCAACGGCTTCTGGCTGCAACCCGGTGGCGGTCCCGGTTCCGGTGGCTGCGTCGACTACGTGACCGACACCCGGTACAAGGCCGACGTGCTCGGCCAGATCCGGCAGTGGGTCACCACCTACCGCGACCACCCCGGCGTGCTCATGTGGAACGTCGGCAACGAGTCCCTCCTCGGCCTGCAGAACTGCTACTCCGGCACCGAGCTGGAGAACCAGCGCATCGCCTGCGCCAAGTACCTCAACGAAGCGGCACGGGCGATCCACGCCATCGACGCGAACCACCCCGTGACGAGCACGGACGCGTGGACCGGTGCGTGGGTCTACCTCAAGGCGCACACGCCGGACCTCGACCTCTACGCCGTCAACTCCTACGGCAACGTCTGCAAAGTGCGCCAGGACTGGATTAACGGCGGCTACACCAAGCCGTACATCCTCACCGAGGCCGGCCCTGCGGGGGAGTGGGAGGTGCCTAACGACGCGAACGGCGTGCCTCTCGAACCGACCGACGTGCAGAAGCGCGACGGCTACACCCAGGCGTGGAACTGCATCGTGGGCCACACCGGCGTCTCCTTCGGCGGCACGCTCTTCCACTACGGCACCGAGTACGACTTCGGCGCCGTCTGGTTCAACCTGACCCCCGCGGGCAAGAAGCGGCTGTCGTTCTACGCGGTGCAACGGGCTTTCGGCGGTGCCACGCCCGCCAACACGCCACCGGTGATCTCCTCGATGACCGTGCCGGCCACGGTCGCCGCGGGCGCGCCGCTGGCGATCGACGTGGCGGCGTCCGACCCGGACGGTGACGCGCTGACGTGGTCGGCGGCGTTCAACAGCAGGTACGTCGACGGCAGCGGCGGCCTGGCCGGTGCGCCCGTGCAGGTGAACGGCGGCCGTCTGACCGTGACCGCACCCGATCGGCTCGGCGTGTGGAAGGTCTACGTCATGGCCGAGGACGGCCGCGGCAACATCGGCATCGAGACCCGGTCCGTGCGGGTCGTGGCGCCGCGGCCGGCCGGGGTGGACGTGGCGCGGGGCAAGGCCGTCACCGCGTCGTCGTACCAGCAGACCGGCGACGGAGCGCCCTACCCGCCGTCGAACGCGGTGGACGGCGACGCCTCCTCGCGCTGGGCCGCGGACTGGGCCGATCCGCAGTGGATCCGCGTCGACCTCGGCGCCGTCACGACCTTCCAGCACGTGCAACTGGTGTGGGAGGGCGCGTTCGGCCGTGCGTACGAGATCCAGGTGTCGGACGACGGCAACGCCTGGAGGCCGGTCTACGCCACCACGTCCGGCAACGGCGGCGTGGACTCCATCGACGTGACGGCCACCGGCAGGTACGTGCGGATGTACGCCACCCAGCGCGGGACCGGCTGGGGCTACTCGTTGTACGAGTTCGGCGTGTACCGGCGCTGATGTCCGGCTACCGGGTGGATTTCGCCACCGCATGAGGTGAATCCCGATCTCCGGCCCCGGCGCCGTGACTACCTTCGGCGCAATGACCGTCGAAGTGGCGCTGGGACCGGGATCGAGCACGTGGGACAGGCTCGGTCAGTGGCGGTACCTGCTGGTGATGCACCGGACGCTGGTGCTGCAGGCCGCGCACCCCGCCGTGGGCGCGGCCGTGGCCGAGTACTCCGTCTACAACGCGCGCCCGTGGCGGAGGTTGCTGCGCACGCTGGACAGCCTGCACACCTACGTCTACGGCAGCGCGGCCGAACAACGCCGCGAGCTCGCCCGCCTCGAACGGCTGCACCGCCGCATGCAGGGCACCGACGGCTACGGCCGGTCCTACGACGCGGGCGACACGACCGCCCGCGCGTGGGTGCACCTGACGCTGTTCGAGGGCGTGCTGACCATGCAGCGCCTGGGCGGCGAACCGCTGTCGTCCGAGGAGACCGCGCGCTTCTACCGCGAGTGGTGCCGCCTGGGCCACGAGTTCGGCCTGGCGCCGCAGGACCTCCCGGCCACGCCGGAGGAGTTCGAGACCTACTTCGCCCACGTGGTCGCCGAGGTGCTGGAGGACAACGCGACGGTGCGCGACCTGTTGTCCGGCAGCATCTACCGCGTGCCGCCTCCCGCGGCCCTGCCGCTGCCGGGCCTGGTCTGGGCGCCGCTGCGCTACGCCGTGGTGACCGCCGCGGTCCAGGCGACCGCCGTGACGCTGCCCCCGGCCTACCGCGAGCGCCTGCGCCTCACCACCGTGCCGGGCCTGGGCCTGCTGGTCGACGGCCTGCACCTGACCACCCGGCTGGCCTTCGAGCTGCTGCCGAAACCGTGGCGCTACATGCCGCTGGCCGCCGCGTCGATCAGGGCCGCCGCGGCCCCGCGCGTCACCACCGCCCCCGAGTCGTTCTTCGAGTCGGTGCTGGACCAGAACGGCGACGGCCACCTGCGCTGGCCGGACCTGCTGGCGATGGCCAGGGAGATCAGCACCCACTTCGACCTGGACGAGAAGGACGAGGACCAGGTCCACGAGGCGTTCCGGTCGTGGTGGGAGCAGCTCTGCGCGGCGACCCGCACGACCTCGGACGGCACGGTGACCGCCGCCGCGTACGCCGTGGCGCTGGCGGACGGGCGTTATCCCGGCGTGCCCTCGCGGGAGGACGGCGTCGGGGCGGTCGCCGCGGTGGTGCGCGGCCTGGTCGACCGCGACGGCAACGGCGAGGTGCGGCAGGACGAGTACGCCCGGCTGCTGGACCACTCGCCGCGGCGGCACGAGCTGATCGCGGCCATGCGGGAGCTCGACCACGACGGGGACGGGACCATCCTCGGCGACGAGCTGGAGCAGGCGGTGCGGGAGTTCCTGGTGGGGGAGCGGGACTTCGCGGCGGCGCGGCAGCTGCTGGGCCGGATCTAGGCCGGTCCGGCGGGGGCGGCTTCGCCGGAATCCGTCCCTGCCGGGAACCCGTCCCCGCCGGGGGGCGTCACGGCATCGGCCGCGCCTGCACCAGCCCGTTCATGTGCGCGAACGCCACCGCGTGCACCCGGTCCCGCAACCCCAGCTTCGCCAGCACCCGGGACACGTGCGTCTTCACCGTCTCGTCCCCGACGTGCAGCAGCGCCGCGATCTCCGCGTTGGAGTAGGCGGCCGCGACCAGGTGGAGCACCTCCCGCTCCCGGGCCGTCAGCAACGCGAGCTCCGGCGGTGAGGCGGGGGGCGCGAGGCTGACCGCGAACCGGGCGATCAGCCGCTGCGTCACCGACGGGTCGATCAGCGCGTCGCCGCGGGCCGCCACCCGGACCGCGGAGATCAGCTCCTCCGGCGGCAGCGATTTCAGCAGGAACCCCGAGGCCCCGGCCTTCAGCGCCCGGTACACGTACTCGTCCGAGTCGTAGGTGGTCAGCAGCAACACCTTCGTGCGGTTCGCCGGGTCGGTCAGGATCAGCTCGGTGGCGCCCAGGCCGTCCAGCTTCGGCATGCGGATGTCAAGGACCGCGACGTCCGGGCGCAGGCGCGCCACCTCGGTCACGGCCGCGCGGCCGTCCGCCACCTCCGCCACGCACTCGAGGTCCGGCTGGGTGTCGAAGATGGCGCGCATGCCCGAGCGCAGCATCGCGTGGTCGTCGGCCAGCAGCACCGTCAGGGTCATGACGCCTCCAGGGGGAACGTGACGGCCGTGCGCCACGTCCTGCCGTCCGGTTCCAGGCCGGAGCAGGTGGTGCCGGCGAACATCGACGCCCTGTTGCGGATGCCCACCAGGCCCCTGCGCACGGAACCGGTGCCGTCGCGGGCTCCCGCCGGGTTCTCGGCGGCGACGACCAGCGCCGCCGGAGCGTACTCCAGGGTCACTGTCACGCCGGAGGCGTCGCCATGGCGCAGGGCGTTGGTCAGCATCTCCTGGATGATGCGGTAGACCGTGATGTCCAACGACTCCGGCACCTCGCGTTGCCGGCCGCTCACCACGAGCCGGGCGGGGACGCCGGCCGACCGGACGCCGTCGAGCAGTTCGTCCAGGTTGTCGAGGCCCGGCTGACGGGCGCCCTCGGACTTGGCTCCGTGCAACAGGTCCAGCAGGTGCCGCAGGTCGACCATGGCCGCGCGGCTCGCGATCTCCACCGAGCGCAGGGAGAGCGCGAGGCGCGTGTCGCCGGAGGGCAGGCCCAGGCGGGCGGCGCCCGCGTGCAGGCCTATCGCGCTGACGTGGTGCACGATCACGTCGTGCAGGTCGCGGGCTATCGCGCTGCGCTCCTCGCTCACGGCCTTGGTGACGGCCGCCGTGGCGTCGCGCTGTTCCATCTCCGACCGCTTCTCCAACTCGGCGAGGTACGCGCGGCGCGCGGTGGTGTAGCGGCCGACGAGCCACGGCAGCACGCCCGCCTTGGCCGCCACCAGCAGTGCCGTCACGAAGGTGTGGCCGACGAACAGCGAGCACGTCATCAGGCTCGCCACCAGCAGGCCCAGCGACAGGAACGCGGGACTGCCGCGCAACCACGCTCCCGCGCGGTACCCGGCGATCAGCAGGCCGGCCTCGTTGGCGTCGACGTTCCTGCCGAACGCGAACAGCACCAGCACCGGCAGCACCGCCTGCGCCGCCGCCACCCAGCCGGAGAACTTCGCGGGGCCCGCCAGCGCCGCGTCCACGGCGAGCGTCAGCCCCAGGACCAGGGCGGTCTGCCACAGCGTCTTGTGCTCGAGCACCACGAAGCCGGCGTCCGCGACCATGCACACGGCGGCCACCAGCCACGACTGGTGCTTCAGGGGCATTCTGATCGAGTCCATCGCACGGCAATCCTGCCGGATCGCGGCCCCGAGTTCCTCCCGCTCCGCAGGGGCCGGAGATCCCCCGTGCGGGGGAGAGGAGTTCAGCCCCCGCAGTGACGCGCACGACCGGCGGTGATCGATAGGTTCTGCCGCGATGAAGCGAAGTGGTGCGATTCTGCTGCTCCTGCTGGGCGCGGTCCTCGGGGCCGTCGGCCCGGCGGCGGCCGACGGGGCCCAGTCCGGCGCGGACCTCCACGTCGCGCAGAGCCTCGGCGACCGCGACCTCACGGTGATCATCCGGCGGGTCGCGGAGGTGCCGGGCCCGGTGCACGTCGACGTGGTGACGCACGCCGGGTCGCCGCCCGGCGAGATCACGCTGACCGCCCGGGCCGTGGGCGCGCAGACCAGTTCGGCCAGGGTCGTCCTCGGGCAGGAGCCCGGGTTCCACCCCGCCGTCGTGCGGGTCGACCGGCCCGGCCCGTGGGAGCTCGCGGTCGACGAGGCGACCATCCCGTTCGTCGTCCCGGCGCTCGTGGCGTCGCCGTGGGAGAACGCCACCTACGGCGGGTTCATCGCCGCGGGGATGTTGCTGCTGCTGGCGTTGCTGGCCGCGGTGTCCGGCCGACCCGGACTCGCGCTCGTGCCGACGGCGGGCGTGGTGGCCGCGATCTCGGTCGGGGCCACGGCGGCGCTGCTGTCGCCCTCCATCCCCCCGGTCGCCGCACCCGGCACCCAGCTCGACCCGACGTTCGACAGCGTCACGAACCCGTGGGAGCGAACGTCCACAACGGACTTCTCGCGGCCACCGGTGAACCTGGTGCCGCGGATGGAGGGCACCGACCTCGTGCTCGGCCTCACCGACGGCTCGTCCGGACGGCCGGTCGACGACCTCCTGGTGCACGACAACGCGTTCGTGCACCTGGTGGTCGTGTCGCCGACGGGCGCCCTCCGCCACCTGCACCCGGTCCGCACCGCGCCCGGCGAGTACCGGGCCCGGCTCAAGGCGCCGGAACAGGGCGCGCACGCCGTCGCCGCCGAGATCGCCCGGCGCGGCGGGGGAGTGCAGCTGCTGCGGGCCACCGTCGACGTCACCGGCACGGGAACCGCGCCGGAGCCGGGGAAGGCCGACGTGACCACGGAGGTCCGTGAGGCGGGCCGGCCGACCACGATCACGGCGAAGTTCGGCGAACGCGACCTGCAGCCGTGGCTCGGGATGCTCGGGCACATGATCGTCGTCGGCCCCGTCACCGGCACGAACCCGGTGGGCGCGCCGATCTGGGCGCACGTGCACTCGATGATCCCGCCCGTGCCGGGCATGCCCGGCCAACCGGACGAGAGCGTCGCCGCCTACGGGCCGGACGTGCCGTTCACGTACTCGTTCCCGTTGCCCGGCAAGTACCTCGTGTGGATCCAGGTCGAACGGAACTACTCCGTCGTCACCGTCCCGCGCGAGGTCGACGTGCCGGCGCCGAAGGGAGCCACGACGAAGTGAAGCGCCGAGCACTGGGAGCCCTGGCCGTCGCCGTCGCGCTCGTGGCCGCACTGGTCGTGCTGTGGCCGCGCGGCGTCGAGGTGCGGCCCCAGGTCGCCGAGAGCGGCCGGTTCCGGTTCGAACTGACGCCTGGCAGCACGAAATCCGGCACCACCACCCTCGACCTCGTGGTCACCGACCGCTCCGGCAACGCCGCGAGCGGCGAGGTGACCGTCGAGCCCGCGATGCCGCAGATGGGCCACGCGCTGGCCCCGATCACCGCGGCACCGGTCGAGCCCGGCCACTACCGGGTCGGCGGCGTCGGCCTGACCATGGCCGGGCAGTGGGAGATCACGGTGTCACTCAGCGCGGAGCGGGTCGTCATCCCGCTGCTGCTCACCTAGGAGGGGGAGAACCACAAGTGGACATCACAGCTGTCGCCGCGCCGTCGGCGAGGGTCGCCGTCCCGAGGGGACTGGTGCCCGCGAGCGTCGTGCTCGCCGGCGCCGTCACCTCGCTCATCGGGCTGACCTGGGACATCCAGTGGCACACCGACGTCGGTCCCGACACGTTCTTCACGCTGCCGCACCTGTTCCTGTACGCGGGCAGCGCCATCTCCGGCCTCGCGAGCCTGGTCGTCGTGCTCGTGACGACGGCGAACAGCAAGCGCGCCAAGGAGGTCGACCCGGTCGTCGGCGGCCGCGCGGTCGGCGTGTTCGGCCGCACCTTCGCCGCCCCCGTGGGCTACCTGGTCTCCGGCACCGGCGCGGCGCTGTTCCTGGTGTACGGCCTGTGGGACCAGTGGTGGCACGGCCTGTACGGCTTCGACGCCGTGATCGACTCGCCGCCGCACATCGGGCTGCTGCTGTCGATCTCGATCACCATGGTCGGCGCCGTCATGATCTTCGCCGTCGCCCGGGACCAGAGGTGGGGCACCTACGGCGTCGCGGGCGCCGCGGCCACGCTGCTCACGTTCAGCATGGTGACCGTGCTCGGCCTGCGCGCCCTGCCGGGCGGACCGGTCAACACGGTCAACGCCGGCAGCGCGTTCTTCTCGGTGATGATCCTGTTCATGGGCGCCTACGTCCTGAACCGCCGGGGCGGCGCGCTCGCCGTCGGCGTGGTGGTCGCGGCGCTGCAGGCGCTCTTCTGGTGGTTCTCGCCGTGGGCGACCGAGGTCTACGCGACCGCGACGGGCCTGCCGTTGCGCGACTACGTCGACGGCATTCCCGGTCTGCCCAACATGATCCCGATGAGCCTGCTGCTCGTCGCGATCGCCGTGGAACTGCTGCGCGGCCTGCCCGCGTGGATTCCCGGCCTGGTCGGCGGCGTGATGATCACGGGCCTGGCGCCGGTGCAGCGCATCCTCGTGTACGGCGCGGGCTTCCCGGCCATGCAGCGGTACCTCGCCACCGTCGTCGCGGGTGCCGTGCTCGGCGCGCTGGCCGGGATGCTCGGCCGCCGGTTCGGGCAGATGCTGCGCCACCTCGCCCCGGTCAAGGAGAACACCCATGCGTAGGACGTTGCTGGGACTCGCGGGCACGGTCGCGCTGCTGCTCGGCCTCACCGCCCCCGCCCTCGCCTTCGAACCGGTGAACGTCGTGCACACCGAGAAGGTCGAGGCCGGCCCGTACGACCTGACGGTCGGCTTCAGCACCTGGCCGATCAAGGCCATGCAGTCCCTGGACTTCACGTTCGCGCCGGAAGGCGGCGTGGAGGACAAGAAGGGCACGCTGACCCTGATCCACAGCGGCAAGGAGTTCAACGACGACCCGCTGGCCCGCCATCCCCGCAAGCGGGAGGTGTGGGGCCTCGACATCCAGGCCCTGCCCGAGCCGGGCACCTGGGCGTTGCGGTTCGACATCGACGGTCCCTCCGGGCCGGCCACCGGCGAGCTGGCGAACCTGCAGGTCATGGAACAGCCCGGACCGCCGATGGGGCTGTCGTGGGCGATCAGCACGATCCCGCTGTTCGGCCTGATCGCGCTGATCGTGGTCGCGTGGCGCCGGACGCGCGCGGTCGTCTAGGAGGACCTGGTGGCTCCGCGGGATGCGGACCCCCGGAGCCACCACCAGACCCGGTGAATTCCGGGCCGAAAAAGTGCGGTCTGTGTCTTATACACAAAACCCAGCCCACGAGAACGAGCGAAATCGCGTATTCCGTCTTATGGG
>NZ_JBHXCW010000046.1:0-42019 GCF_042725365.1 Lentzea sp. NPDC060358
CCGGGAACCCGACCACGGTGGCGTTCACCCGCAGCCACCCGGCCTCGGGCGTCACCGACGCGGTGAGCTGCACGGACGAGCCCGGATCCGTCGTCGACCGCACCTCGGTCGGCGACGCGGAGACCGGGGCCGAGGCCGACGACCGGGTCGGTGGTGGCTGCTGCGCGGCCACGCCGGGCGCCGTCCAGCGCCCGGCCGCGAACCCGGCGGCGAGCGCCACCACGACCGCGACGACCACCCACAGCTTGTTCACGGCATTCCCCCTGAAGCCCCCGAACCGGCCCCGAGGCTCCCACCCGGCGGCGAGAGGGGTGTACCGCCGAACCGGGGATGCTCCGCCCGCCACCGGTAGCGTGGGGGCATGCCACAGATCACCGTCGAGTACTCCGCCGAGCTGTCCGGGGCGTTCGACCGCCGCGGTTTCGCCCTCGCGCTGCACCAGACCCTGTCCCCGCTGGTCAGCTCGGAGGTGTCGGCGTTCAAGACCCGCTTCCGGCAGATCGAGGAGAGCGTGATCGGCGACGGCTCGCCGGCGGCGATGGTGCACGTGCGGGTCGGGCTGCTGGCGGGCCGGCCGGTCGAGCTGAAGCAGGAGGTGGGCCGGGTGGCCATCGGCCTCGCGCGCGACCACCTGAAGCCGGTCGAGGGCCTGCCGGCGCAGCTCACCCTGGAGGTGTACGACCTGGACCGCGAGCAGTACCAGAAGCTCGTGCTCTGACCGGCCGGACGCCCCGGCGGAAAGCGCTCGCCCAGAGGACCTCGCCGAGCGGCCCGCTCCGGGGCCTGTGACGTGGCACCGGTCGAACCGCCGCCCGCGCGGCCGGCGTGCGCCGCCAATGGTCTGGACAGGTGACGGTGTAGCGCGACTGCCGGACGTCCATCCGGTCAGTCGTGCCCCGAACACGTCCCCCTGAACGGCCGACTCACTGGCACCCTTTGGGACATGGAGATCGGCTGCGGGTTCGCCCCCGCACCAACGGACGTGTTCGCGCACGTCGTGGCCCCGTGGGTCAGCGCGGCGAAAGCCCGCCTGCGCACGGTCCTGGCCACATTGCCCCTGCACGCGGTCGAACCGGCGGTCCTGGCCGACTCGTGCGCCAGACGTCTCACATCGCGCCTGACACACCTGGCGGCACCGGTTCTCGTGCACGAACTCTCCCGCGCCACCGAGCTGCGCGGGGAGGACGAACGCGAGCGGTTCGCGGACTTCCTGAGGCGGAAGCACTTCACGTTCTACCCGGTGCTCGTCCGCGAGCTGGACCGGGAACGCGACACCGCCGTCGAGGTGACCGCCGAGATCGCCGCCCGGTACGCCGCCGACCAGGACCGTCTCGGTGAGACGCTGCTCGACGCCAGGTCCGCGCTCGTCGACGTGGACCCGACCGGCGACCGGCACCTGGGCGGCCGCGCCACCTCGATCCTGTGGCTCGCCGACGGGCAGCGGGTGGTCTACAAGCCGCGCGGAGTCGACGCGCACCTGGCGCTGGCGCGCGTGGTGGAGCTGGTCAACGACCTGGTGGACCTCGGCCTGGCGACGCTGACCACGTTGCCGCGCACCGGTTACGGCTGGACCGAGTTCATCGAGCCCGCTCCCCTGCCGACCGCCGACGCGCGCCCGTACTTCCGGCGGCTCGGCGGGCTGATCGCGGTGCTGCACCTGATGCGCGCCACCGACATGCACCACGAGAACCTGATCACGCGCGCCGACCAGCCCTTTCTCATCGACG
The DNA here is from genome assembly GCF_042725365.1 of Lentzea sp. NPDC060358. NCBI lineage: Bacteria > Bacillati > Actinomycetota > Actinomycetes > Pseudonocardiales > Pseudonocardiaceae > Lentzea > Lentzea sp. NPDC060358. The sequence continues at coordinate 1,728 of NZ_JBHXCW010000046.1, forward strand.
TGGAAACCCTTTTCCGGGCGAAGCTTCCCGGTTCCCAGCCCGATCCCGCCGCCGTGGCCCTCGAACGCTCCGTCGCGCGCACCGGCGTTCTCCCCTGCCTCACCGGGCGCGACGGCCTGGTCGACATCTCCGCCGCCGGGGGCGACGAGGGCCAGGAAACCTCGGTCACCACAACGGAATGGGTCGACGCGGGCACCGACGGCATGCGCGCGGTGCGCCGGCCGGAGCTCACCCGCGGTTCGCTGAACCGCCCCACCTGGCACGGGCACCCCGTCGAAGCGGCCGGCCACGCGGACGCGGTGCTGGCCGGGTTCCGCCAGACCTACGACGCGATCTCCACCCACAGCGCGGAGTTCGCCCGCCTCCTGGCGACGTGCGGCCCGCTGCCCGTGCGGATCGTGCCCCGCCCGGCCGCGCAGTACACCGAGATGCTGTTCCTGGCGCGCAGGCCCGCGATGATGGGCGACCCCGAGGCGAGACTCGAGACGCTGCACCACGCCTGCGCCGCTTTCCAGCCGCGCCTGGCCGGAACCGAGGCCGCCGAACTGGACGCGGGCGACGTGCCGCTGTTCACCGCCCGCGCCGACGGCCGCGACCTCGAGTCCACCCGGACCACGCTCCCCGGCGTGCTCGGCGCGTCCGGCCTGGAGGAAGCGCTCTCGTGCCTCGCCGCGTCCGGCCCGTCCGACCGCGCCGTCCAGGAGTGGGTGATCGCCGCGTCCCTGGCCACCCGCCGGTCCGCGGTGGTCGGCCATCCGGCACGCCGGCAGGAGGTACCCGCCGACGACGTCCTGCCGGCCGCGTGCGCGATCGCCGACCGCGTCCTCGCGGCGGGCTTCGGCACCGACCGGGTCAACTGGCTCGGCCTGGAACCCGCGCGGGGCGACCGCTGGCTGGTGCTGCCGATGGGACCGGGCCTCGCGCACGGCCACACCGGCGTGGCGCTGTTCCTGGCCCAGCTCGGCCGGATCAGCGGCGACCGCCGCTACACCGACGTCGCCCGCCGGTCGCTGGCCGCGGTGCCCGACCTGCTCGACACCGTGCATGACAACGATGACCTGATCGCCGCGGTCGGCTCCGGCGGCCTCACCGGGTTCGCGGGCATCGGCTACGCCCTCGCCCGCACGGCGACGCTGCTCGACGACGAGCGGATCGCGCGCTGGGCCCGCGAGACCGTCCGGCTGACCGACCTGGCCGCGGAGGTGAACGCACCGGAACACGGCCTGGCAGCGGCGATGCGCGCCCTCGACGCCGAGATCGGCAGCTCCTACGCCCGTGAACTGGCCGAGCACTTCCCCGACGGCCCCACCGGCCCCGTCCAGTGGTGCCCGCACGGCGCGGCCGCGTGGACCGACGAGGACCTGTCGCTGTGCCACGGGAAGCTCGGGCACGCCGACGTCTCGGCCGGCGACTGGTCCGCCGCGACCCGCCACCGCCGCACGGACGAGGTGCTGGCCGAGCTCGACCGGTACGGCCCCGGCTGCGTGACCCCCGGCACCGTCCCGACCCCGGGCCTGCTCGCGGGCCTCGCCGGGATCGGCTACGGCCTGCTGCGCCTGGGCTTCCCGGACCGCACGCCGTCCGTCCTGCGTTTCGGCACGGTGGACTGACCGGGGTCGAGTACCGTGCGCGGGTGGAGATCACCGACGACCGCGAGTTCCCCGCCGCGCTGGCCGCGCTGGGCGGCATCGACTTCCCGTGGGAGTACGACGAGGAGGCCGACGAGGCCGCCGCGAGCAACATGGACTACGAGCCCTACCAGGAGTTCGACTCCGCGGAGGAGACGACCGGCTGGATCCGGGCGTGGACCGGCAACCAGGAGCTGACCGGCGACGCGTTCCGCGTGTTCGGCCAGGACGGCACCGGCGGCCTGGCCGCGCTGTGGCTGGTGCGCCCCGGCCCGCTGACGGCGCAACCGGTGGCGTTCTTCGGCTCGGAGGGCGAGGTCGGCGTCGTCGCGACCAGCCTGGGCGAGTACCTGTGGCTGCTGGCGGGCGGCGTCGGCCCGCTGGAGGCCGTCGAGTTCGGGACGGACAGCGGCGTGCCGAACGACGAACTGCGCGCCGTCGCCGAGAAGTACTCCGGCAGCGAGCCGCGCACCCCGGCCGAGGTGCTGGCGGCGGCGAAGGCGGAGTTCCCGGACTTCGCCGAGACCGTGCAGTCCTGGTGCCGCTGACGGTGCGGGGGCACCAGGACCGGTGAGGTCAGGCCGCGCCGATCGCCTCGTCCAGGACGGAGAGCCCCAGCGCGAGCTCCTCCTCCGAGGCGGTCAGCGGCGGCGCGATGCGGAACACCCCGCCCATGCCCGGGATCTGCACGATGTTCATGTGCAGCCCCAGCTCCAGGCACTTCGCGGTGATCGGCGCGCTCAGCGACTCGTCGGCGATCTCGAGGCCCACCAGCAGACCGCGGCCGCGCACGTCGGACACCAGCGAGTGGCGCGCGGCGATGTCGTCCAGGCCGTTGCGCAGGAACGCGCCGAGCTTGGCCGCGCGTTCGTCCAGGCGTTCCTCGGCCAGCACGTCCAGCACGGTGTTGCCGACGGCGGCGACCAGCGGGTCCGAGACGTGCGTGGTGAAGAACAGGTAGCCGCGGGCGTGCGCCTCCTCCTCGATCTCCGCGGAGGTGACCACGGCGGCCAGCGGCAGGCCGGCGCCCAGGGTCTTCGACAGGGTCAGGATGTCCGGCACGACGCCGTCGCGTTCGAACGCGTACCAGGTGCCGGTGCGGCACAGGCCGGTCTGGGCCTCGTCGAAGATCAGCAGCATGCCCCGTTCGCGGCACTTCTGCTGCAACGCGGCGAAGTAGCCCGGCGGCGGTTCGAGGATGCCGCCGGAGGACAGGATCGGCTCGACGATGCAGGCCGCGAGCGCGCCGACCGACTGCGCGTCGATCAGGTCGAACGCCAGGTCGAGCTGGGCCTGCCAGTCGCCGGACGGGGCCGGGATCGCGAAGTTGCCGGGGGTGGCGGGGCCGTAGCCCTTGCGGCCCGCGCTGTAGGTCGCGGCCGCGGCGGCGGCCGTCATGCCGTGCCACGAGCGGGCGAACGCCACGACCTCGTGCTTGCCGGTCACCAGCTTGGCCATGCGCAGCGCGGCCTCGTTCGACTCGGCGCCGGTGGTCAGCAGCTGCACCTTGGACAGCGACGGGGGCAGCGTCTCGGCCAGCCGCCGGGCGAGGTCGACGACCGGGCGGCTGAGCATGCCGCTGAACAGGTGGTCGAGGTTCGCGATCTGCCGCTGCACGGTCTCGACGATGCGCGGGTGCGAGTGGCCGAGGATCGCGCTCATCTGGCCGGAGGTGAAGTCGAGGACGCGGCGGCCGTCCTCGGTGAACAGGAAGCTCCCCGACGCGCTGTCGATGATCTCGCGCGTGAACGTGCCGCCGTAGCGGACCAGGTGGCGGTCGACGTCGTCCCAGAAGGTGTCCATGACCTCGAAGCTAGGACGCGCCGAGCATCAGGTCCATCTCACGATCCCAAGCTCGCTGTTCGGAAATACTGCACACCATGACGCTGAACCCGTGGCGCCTGCGCCTGCTCAGCCAGCTCGACGCGCTGGGCACCGTGCGGGCCGTGGCCCAGGCCGCGAACCTGAGCGCTTCGAGCGTGTCGCAGCAGCTCGCGGCGCTGGAGAGCGAGACGCGCACGCAGCTCCTCGAACGGACCGGGCGCCGCGTCCGGCTCACGTCGGCGGGCCTCATCCTGGCGCGGCGGGCCCGGTCGATCCTCGACCAGATGGAGGCCGTCGAGGCCGAGCTGCGCGGCCTGAACGACGAGCCGTCCGGCCGCATCCGGCTGGGTGCGTTCCAGAGCTCGATCCACACCCTCGCCGTCCCGGCGGTGCAGGCGCTCGAACACCCGCACCTCGACGTCGAGATCGTCGAACTGGAACCGCACGCCAGCATGCCCGCGCTGCTCGCGGGCGAGGTCGACGTCATCATCACGACCACCGACTTCGTCGAGCTGCCGGTCCCGAGGGACATCGACGTCGTGCCGCTGGGCGAGGACCCGATCGTGCTGCTCTCGCCGCCGAACCAGCCCAAGAGCGACCTCGCGGCGTGCGCCGACGAGCCGTGGGCGTTCGACGTGCCCGGCTCCTACATGGCGAAGCTCGCGACCCGCCTGTGCCGGCAGGCCGGGTTCGAGCCGAGGGTGGTCGGCCGGTTCAGCAACTACATGCTCACGCTGGAGCACGTCGAGGCGGGGCTGGCGGTCGCGGTGCTGCCCGCACTCGCCGTGGACCGCCGGTTCGACGTCGTCGCGAAGGAGCTGCCGGTGACGAGGAGGATCACCGCGGCCGTGCGGCGGGACTCGCGCGCCGCGATCACCGTGGTCCTCGACGCCCTGCACGCCCAGAAGACGTCCTGAGTCCACCATCTGGACATAGTTGAGATGTCACCTAAACTCGGAACCGGAGTCTCGACCGAGGAGGGGTCCGTGCCGCGGATGTCGGAGCCGTTGCGGAAGCTGGGTTTTCTCACCATCGGGCTGTTCGACGAGAACGATCCGGGTGCGGGCCACCGGTCCACGCTGGACGTGATCGCGCTGGGCGAGGAGCTCGGCTTCGACAGCGCCTGGGTGCGGCACCGGCACCTGCAGTTCGGCATCTCGTCGCCGGTCGCCGTCCTCGCCGCCGCCAGCCAGCGGACCAGCAGGATCGCCCTCGGCACCGCCGTGATCCCGCTCGGCTGGGAGAACCCGCTGCGCCTCGCGGAGGACCTCGCCACGGTCGACGTGCTGTCCGGCGGCCGGCTCAACCCCGGCGTCAGCGTGGGCCCGCCCATGCACTGGGACGACGTCAAGGGCGCGCTCTACCCGGAGACCGCCGACGCCGAGAACTTCGGCTACGACCGCGTGCAGCGCCTGCTGGACTTCGTCGGCGGCGAGAAGGTCGCGTCGTTCAGCGGCGTCGAGGGCATCGAGGTCTGGTCCGACCGCGTCCAGCCGCACTCCCCCGGCCTGCGCGAACGCATGTGGTACGGCGGCGGCAGCCTCCGCTCCGCCACCTGGGCCGGGCGGCACGGCATGAACCTGCTGACCAGCAACGTGGCCCAGGCCGAGGAGTCCGAGGACTTCGCCGAGACCCAGCGCTCCCACGTCCGGGCGTTCCGCGAGGCCGGCGGCGGCCGCGTCTCCCAGGGCCTCGTCGTCATCCCGACCGACTCCGCGACGCCCGAGCAGCGGGCGAAGTACCAGGCCTACGTGGACCAGCGCACGCCCCGCACCGCCTCGCCCGTCGGCCCGCGGCGGATGATGTTCGCCCGCGACCTCATCGGCACCTCGGCCGAGATCGCCGAGCAGCTGTACGCGCACCTCGGGTTCCAGGAAGTCGACGAGGTGGCGTTCGCCCTTCCGTTCAGCTTCGAGCACGAGGACTACGTGCAGATCCTCACCGACATCGCGACGCGGCTGGGGCCGCAGCTGGGCTGGCGACCGGCCTGAGCGCACGTTCCGGTCTGATCATCTCTCGCGATCTGGGAAACTGGACCCGTGCGCGTGGCATTGCTGGGTCCGACGCTCGTCGAGGCCGATGACGGCACACCGGTCGACATCGGTGGTGCCCGTGTCCGCATGCTCCTGGCCCGCCTCGCGCTCGACCCCGGCAGGCCGGTGCCCACGAGCACGCTGATCGACGACCTGTGGGGTGAGCAGCCGCCCTCGGACGCCTCGAACGCGCTGCAGTCGCTGGTCTCGCGGCTGCGCAAGGTCTGCCCCGTCGCACTGGAGCCCGGCGGGTACCGGCTCGGCATCGCGACCGAGGACGTCGACGTCTTCCGGTTCGAACGGCTGCGCGGTGCCGGGCGGCTCGACGAGGCGCTCGGGTTGTGGCGCGGTGCGGCGCTGGCGGACGTGCGGGAGGCGCCGTTCGCCGAGGTCGCGGCGGCGCGGCTGGACGAGGCCCGGCTCGCGGCCGAGGAGGACCGGTTCCGGACCGGGGAGCTCGACGTCGCCGCGCTGACGGCGATGCACGAGAAGCACCCGTTGCGGGAACGGCCGGCGGGGCTGCTGATGCGGGCGTTGTGCGCGCAGGGCAGGCAGTCCGACGCGTTGCGCGTCTACGCCGAGGTGCGCTCCAGGCTCGCCGACGAACTGGGCGTCGACCCGTCGCAGGAGCTGCAGGACGTGCACCTCGCGGCGTTGCGCGGGGAGCTCGGGCCGCGGCCGGTCGCCGACCGGCTGCCGGTGCGGCTCACGAGCTTCGTCGGGCGGGAGGACGAGCTCGACGAGCTCGCCGGGCTGCTGGGGCACGCGCGGCTCGTGACGCTGGTCGGGCCGGGCGGTGCGGGCAAGACGCGCCTCGCGACCGAGGTCGCGGCCCGGCACCCGTTGCACGGCAAGGGCCGGGTGTGGTTCGCGGCGCTGGCCGGCATCCGGGCGGCGGAGGACCTCGCCGGTGCGGTGCTCAGCGCGTTCGAGGTCACGTTCACCGGCGACCCGCTGCGGCGGGCGAGCGAGGGCATGAACCGCATCGCCGAGGTGCTCGGCGCCGGGGAGTCGTTGCTGGTGCTGGACAACTGCGAGCACCTCATCGGCGCGGCGGCCGAGTTCACCAGCGAGCTGCTGCGCCGGGTGCCCCACCTGCGCGTGCTCGCGACCAGCCGGGAACCGCTCGCGATCGACGGCGAGTCGCTGTGCCCGGTCGGCCCGCTCGCCGTGCCCGACGGGCAGGCGGACGTGGCCGGGTTCGGCGCCGTGCGGCTGTTCCTCGACCGGGCGAGCGCGGTGAAGCCGGGGTTCCGGCTCGACGAGTCCACCGTGGACGACGTGAAGCTCATCTGCCGCAGGCTCGACGGCATGCCGCTCGCCCTGGAACTCGCGGCGGCACGGCTGCGGTCGATGACGGTCCGGCAGATCACCCAGCGCCTCGACGACCGGTTCCGCCTGCTCACCTCCGGCAACCGCACCGCGCTGCCGCGCCAGCGGACGTTGCGCGCGGTCGTCGAGTGGAGCTGGGACCTGCTGACGGAGGAGGAGCTGCGGCTCGCGCGCCGGCTCGCCGTGTTCCCCGCGGGCGCCGACCTGGCCGCGATCGAGGCCGTCTGCCTGCCGGACGCGCTGTACGTGCTCACCTCGCTCGTCGAGAAGTCCATCGTGGACGTCATCGAGATCGAGGGCGAGCCGCGCTACCGGATGCTCGAGACGATCCGGGTCTACGCGGACGAGCAGCTCGACTCCTCCGGCGAGAAGCACGAGGTGCTGGGCCGGTTCCGGCGCTACTACCGCGACCTCACCGAGCGGTGGGAGCCGCTCACCCGCACCGCGCGGCAGATCGAGGCCATCGAGGTCTACGAGGCCGAGCAGGACAACATCGTGGCCGCGTTGCGCGGGGCCGTGGACGACCACGAGGTCGAGCTGGCGGCGGACCTGCTCGGCGGGGTGTTCTGGTACTGGCTCGTCAAGGGCGACAACGAACGCGCGGAGATGTCGGTGCGCGACGTGCTGGCGCTCGGCGAGCTGCTGCCGGCCGACCGCCGCGCGACGTTCCGGGCGATGCAGCTCATCATGGCCGCGGTGCCCGGGGTGACGGACGCCGCGGAGGCCGCGCACGTCATCGAGAGCTGCGTGGCCACCGGGGCCGTCGAGCGGTACCCGTCGCTCGCGATCGCGTTGCCGATGCTCGCGTTCCTCAGCCAGAACCACGAGCTCGGGCGGCGCGAGGTGAAGCGGGCGGCGGAGAGCCCCGACCCGTGGGCGCGGGCGGGCGCGGAGTGGGCGCTGAGCTTCATGCTCGTGGAGGACGGCGACCTCGACGGTGCCGAACGGGCCCGTGACCGCGCGTACGACCAGTTCGTGGCCATCGGCGACCGGTGGGGCTCGGCGATGACGCTCGGCATGAAGGCCGCGTTCGTCTCGCACACCGGCGACAACCAGGCGGCGATCGACCTCTACCGGCGCGGTCTCGCCGTGGCGACGGAGCTGCGCTCGCAGGACGACGCCGTGCAGCAGCGGTGGCGGCTCGCGGTCGAGTACTCCCGGATGGGCGACGACGCCACGGCCGAACGCGAGATCGCGGCCGCCGAGCAGTTCGTCCGCGACATCGGCAACGACCAGCTGTCGATCATGCTGGACTACGCGAAGGCGGAGGTCGTGCTGCGGGCGGGCCGGACCGCGCAGGCCCGCGAGCTGAGCGCGTCGTTCCGGCGGCGCGCCACCGCGACGTCGACGCTCGGCTCGTTCGTCGCGGAGTGGGCGGCCACGCTCGACAGCCGCATCGCGCTGGCCGACGGCCTGCTGGACGAGGCGTCCGCCCTGGTCTCGGTGGCGATCGCGACCACGTCCGAGCGCGGCGACATGCCGGACCTCGCGGGCGTCACGGAGCTGCTCGCGGTCGTCCGCGACGCGCAGGGCCGGGACGAGGCGACCCGGCGGTTGCTGGCCTGCGCCCACGTCATCCGCGGGCGCCTCGACATGGGCGACCCGGACGTGCGGCGGCTGGTCGCCCGGTTCGGCGAGCCCGAACGCCTCCCGATCACCAAACCCGAGGCCGTGCAGCAGGTGCGCGAAGAGGCGGGCATCGACTGATGCCCGCCTCCCGGTGGAACCACTCTCACACGCGCCGGCGGTAGGCCCACATCGCGAGCGGGAAGAACACCGCGACCGCGGCGACCATCCAGATCAGCGAGCCGGTGAGCGGCCCGGCGATCGCGCCGCCGTTGAGCAGCCCCCGCAGCGCGTCCGACAGCAGGCTCACCGGGCTGATGTCCGCCCACGCCTTGAGCCAGCCCGGCATCGTCGAGGTGCCGACGAACACGTTGCTGCCGAAGGTCAGCGGCATGATCAGCACGAACATCAGGCCCTGCACGGCCTGCGGCGTCTTGAGCAGCATGCCCACGAACACCGACGCCCAGCAGAAGCACAGTCCGAACAGGATCGCGAGCCCGGCCGCGATCACCAGCTCCGCCGGGCCGGTCTGCACCCGGAAGCCCATGACCACCGCGACGATCAGCAGCACGACGATGCAGACGACGTACCGCACGATGTCCGCGAGCACCGCCCCGATCAACGGGGCCGAGCGGGCGATCGGCATCGAGCGGAACCGGTCGAACACGCCCTTGGAGACGTCGGTGTTGAGCTGCACGCCCGCGGTCATGCTGGCCTGCAGGATGTTCATGACCATGATGCCCGGCACGAGCATCTGCAGGTAGGCGTCCGTGTTCCCGGCGAGCGCACCGCCGAAGAGGTAGGTGAACATCACCAGGAACACGATCGGCGCGATCGTCACGTCCGCCAGCTGCTCGGGGTTCTTGCGGATCTTGAGGATCCCGCGCCACGCCAGCGCGAGCCCGTGCCGCGTCCCCCTGTCCAATGCGATCGTGCTCATGCCAGGCTCCCCTCGGGCTGCTTCGTGCCGGCCTGCTTCGTGCCCGTCAGCGCGAGGAACACCTCGTCGAGGGACGGCAGGCGCAGCGCCAGCTCGTCCGCGGTGATCCCGGCGTCGTCGAGCTTGCGGACCAGCGTGGACAGCAGCACCGGGTCGTTGACCGGTGCCGTCAGCAGCCCCGTGTCGTCGTCGCGGGCCGGCCGGACGCCGGTGAGGTCGCCGAGGATCCGCTGCACGGCGTCGAGGTCGCGCAACGACGTGGGCCGCACCTGCAACGTCTGGCCGCCGACGCGCCGCTTCAGCTCGTCGGGCCGCCCCTGCGCCACCACCTTGCCGTGGTCGAACACCGTGATGGTGTCCGCGAGCTGGTCGGCCTCCTCCAGGTACTGCGTGGTGAGCAGCACCGTGACGCCGTTCGCGACGAGCTTGCGGACCACGGCCCACACCTCGTTGCGCGCGTGCGGGTCCAGCCCGGTGGTCGGCTCGTCCAGGTACAGCACGGACGGGTTGCCGACCAGGCTGGCCGCGAGGTCGAGCCGCCGGCGCATGCCCCCCGAGTACGTCTTGGCGGCCCGCCCCGCGGCGTCGGTGAGCTCGAACTGCTCCAGCAGCTCGGCCGCCCGCGCCCGTGCCCCCGCACGCGAGTGGTCGAGCAGCCGGGCGAGCAGCACGAGGTTCTCCGTGCCGGACAGGTCCTCGTCGACCGAGGCGTACTGCCCGGTCAGCCCGATGAGCGAGCGGACCGCCCTCGGGTCCTTCACCACGTCGTGCCCGTGCACCGTGGCGTGTCCCGCGTCCGGGCGCAGCAACGTGGCCAGCACCCGCACCGCCGTGGTCTTGCCCGCGCCGTTCGGCCCGAGCACTCCCACGACCTTCCCCTCCGGCACCTCCAGGTCGACCCCGTCGAGAGCCTTGGTCTCCCCGTAGTGCTTGACCAGGCCTTCTGCCCTGATCGCCAGCGACATCGTTCGTCCCTCCCTGTGTTGGGGAGGAGTGTGCGCCCGCCGGCTGGCAGCGCGCGCACAGAACGCTGTCAGCGCCTGTCAGCCGCCGTGCGCGGTGCCTCGGCCGCCGACCGCCGGTGCGGTGGATCGTCATCGCTCGCGGGACGTGGACACCGCGAGCTCTCACAGATGTCCGTTGACCAGGTCGGCCGGGACGGGAAATGTCAAGTTGTTGTCATGTAACGGATCGAAGTGTTCACCTACCATCGATGCGCGTGACGACAGCCGATGAGCCACCTCGGACCGAGCACATCACGCACGAGACGATCGAAAACGCCCTGACACGGCACGTCGCGGTGCTCCAAGCGAGTCCGCTGATTCACGGCAAGGCGCGAGCGTTGCTCGAAGACGTCGCCTTCCACCACCTCACTCACCCTTTCGCCGCGGCACTGGCGAAAACGGTGGAGTCTCATCGAATCGACGACTCGGAAGACGGCCACGAGCTGCGCCGGTTGCTGACCGATGGTGGGGTGATCGCGCTGCGGGGCGGCACGATCCAGTTCATTCCCGTCGAGGTCGGGGACTACCTCGCCGCCTGCCGCGTGGTCCGCCGCTTTCCAGGAGGCCCCAGAACGTGGCAGCCCTGGTGCAAGAACTACCTGCATCCCCAGGACGAGTGGCCGTGGCCGGACAGCGGGACGGCGTTGTACCAGGCCGAACTGTGGTGGCGGAAGGCTCGGTCGAAGACGCGCAGACAACTCGACGCCCTGCTGCACCAGAAGCACCGTGAGCACAACGTGCACTTCGTCGCCACGCTGCTTTACAGAAGCCAGGTGGTGGACGACGAACTCCGTGCGAGAACTGTCGAGATCCTGCTGGCGCAACTGACTGAGAAACGGTCGCTCGAAAAGTGGCGGACGACGTTGGCCTCGCTCGACCTTCTCGAGCCCAGGCAGACCGTCACCGCACTGGAGAGACTCGCCGGGCCTGATAGCGGCGCCTCTCCCCTGCGGCGATTGGACGCCGTGGACGAGTTGAGCCAGCGAGATCCAGAGCGCGGCAAGAGCGCTGTCCACACGCTGGCCGCAACGCTGGCGCCGAAGCCGACCAGCGCTCCGGACGAGTGCCTGCAGGTCGCGCAGACCATTCAGCAGCGAGATGCCGAACTCGGCAGCGCAGCCATCCGGGATCTCGCCAGAAACCGGAACATGGGCGACTGGCAGACGAAGGCCGCCAGGCTCACCGGTGACCTGGCGTTGTGGGCCGAACTGGTAGGCGAGAGACGCGGTGTCTCCGACCCCGAGCGGCTGGATTTGCTGGCCGGTCTCGCGGAGGAAGACCAGGTGAAGGCCGTCCGAGCGGCCGATCGGTTCTGGGAGACAGCGACACTCGAGACGACGTTGGTGCACATCGCCGAGCTGATCCGGAAGTACGACCGAGAGGCGGCGTTGCGTCAAGCAGAGAAGACCGCCTGGCCTGCACAACGCGAGATCGCAGGCCCGGTGCGGCTGTCAGCGGTGCACCTGATCGGCGAGCTCGTACCTTCGAGGCTGTTCACAGAACTCGCCAGGCTCTCCCGCGAGGTGCCCGACGAGGAAACGCAGTTCAAAGCCGCCACCGACATCGTCGATGCGGGCGGGCCCGTCACGGCGTTGTACGACCTCGCCGCAAACCGGGTGAAGAGCCGTGACCGCCGCCTCCGGGCGGCGAGGAGAATCGCTCTGGGCCACCCGGACAGCGGTGGCCGGCTGCTCGTCCTCATCGCTGAGGGATATCCGGCGACGGACCCCGAGATGCTGAAGGTCTTGTTCGAGGCACACGCGCTGGCTTCGTCCCCTGCCGCGAAAGCTCTCGAGGCAATCGCCAGAGACAGACGTCGACCTGCGTCGTTCCGCATCCTCGCCGTTGGTGAGCGCGTCTTCGACAAGAAGAAAACCCTCGAACTCTACGTCTACATCGCGACCACTGAGCAGAAGAGCGAGGAAGCCCGCACAGCGGCGCGCAAGGTCCTGCTGATGAACCAGGACGAGGGCGAAGCGCTGATGGCCCAGCTCGCGACAACCTTCAAAGCGAATCCGGAAACTCGACTCGGCTTCGCTCTGGAAGCAGGTGCACGAGGCAAAGACCACCTGTACCAGCTGGGATTGCGCACCCCATCGACCGAGCTGCAGCTGAAAGCCGGCAGCGCACTTTTCCGCATCGACGCGAAGAAGGGCACCGAGGTGCTCGTCAAGACAGCCCGGACCCGCTGGGGAGGTGAGTCCCGTGTCCAGGCGGCCTGCCTGCTGCCCGCCGAGCAGGCGCTCGACGAGTTGGGGCGCATCGCGCGCGACCAGGATCGTGAGCCGGTCCGCGTCGAGGCGGGCATCAAGGCGTTGGAGATCGACGACAAGCGCGGGAAGGAAATCCTGCGAGAGCTGGCACGATGCCGGATCTCCGCATCGTCACGCAGGAGGATCGAGCAACTCTTGGGCCCTGCCGGGTGAATCCCGCGTCGGGCCGCGGCTGGAGTCGTCGTTCTCTCCGCAGCCTGCAGCGGGAGACGAGAACCAGCCGCTGTCAGCCGCCGTGCGCGGTGACGTTGTGCGCGGTGATCTCCTCACCGCAGCACCGGCAGGCGAGGAACGCGTCGGCGGTCTGGCCGCACGCGTTGTGCTCGAGCACGATCGGCGGGCCGCCGGGGTCCGGGACGTGCGCGTCGCCCCACTTCATCAGGATGACGATCGCCGGGAACAGCTCCAGCCCGGCCTGGGTGAGCCGGTACTCCTCGCGGTCCTCCGCGTACGGGACGCGCTGGAGCAGACCAGCGTCGACCAGGGTCCTGAGCCGGGCGGACAGGGTCGGGCGCGGGATCGACAGGTTGCGCACGAACTGGCCGTACCGGCGCACGCCGAAGAACGCCTCGCGCAGGATCAGCAACGTCCACTTCTCCCCCACCAGGTCGAGCGCCCGGCCGACGGACTCGCCGCGGAACCGGCGGTCGTGCGCCGCGGGGTCGATCATCGCAGGCCCTCCCCCGCGAGGGCGGTGAGCAGGCGCCGGCCCGCGGGGTCCTCGGCGGTGGCGGGCACCAGGCCGACGTGGCTCGCGCCCGCGTCGAGGTACTCGGCGACGCGCCGCACGACGTCCCGGGCCGAGCCGATGGCGCCCACGGCCTCGACTAGGTCCACCGGGATGGCGCCGGCCAGTTCCGACCGCGGGCGGCCGTCCCGCGCCTGGGCGACGAGCGCGCCGTGGCCGAGGGCGGTGAACATCTCGCCGTAGCCGGGCGGGGCCAGGTAGACCGCGAGCTGCGACCGGAGCTGGTGCAGGGTGTCCGGGCCCGGGTCGAGGGCGGCGGGCACCCACACGGCGATCGGCGGTCCGGCCTCCACCCGTGCCACGTGGCCGGTGCTGACCAGGTTGAGCACCACTTCGTCGCCCACCTCGGCGGCCACGCGCGTCATCGCCGGGCCGAAGGCCGCCACCGAGATCGATGCGTCGGGAACCGGCTGCGGCAACCGGAACCCGGCCACGCGTTCTCCGTTGAGCAGTGCCCGTGTGTCGCGCACGGTCGCCCGTGTCGCACGCACCGGTGCCCACTCACGCCCGTGCCACTTCGTCACGATCCGCGGGCTCGACGCACCCAGCGCCAGACCGGCACGCCGTCCGGTGGTCGCGACCACGGTGGACAGTCCCAGTGCGAGCGCGACCGGGCTGCGCACGCCGGCGGCCAGCGGCCCGATCTTCAGGGTGATGCCGGAGGTCCGCAGGCCGATCGCCGTGGCCAGGGCGAACGCGTCGAACGTCGCCATCTCCCCGATCCACAGCGTCCCGAACCCGGCCTCGTCGGCCGCCACGGCGATGTCGAGCGCCTCCAGCGGCGGCCGGTCGAGCCAGAACGGCGTCACGACGCCGACGCTCACAGCTGCTCCGTCTGCGCCGGGACGCCGAGCAGCACCTTGCCGGGCACCTCGTACGACGTGGTGTTGATCTGGAAGTGCGCCGAGGCGGTGTGCGCGTCGCGGAACCGCCGCTGCAACGCGGCACCGTCGTAGATCGCGGCGCCGCCGGCCAGGTCGTACAGGTCGGTGACCACCGACCGCGCGGTGCGGGCCGCGTGGGTCGCGGCCAGCCGCAGCGACGTCCGCAGCTCGAGGGACACCGGCTCGGTGCCCTGCGCGGCCTCCCACGCCTGCGCCACGGCCTCGTAGAAGTACGCCCTGGCCGCCCTCAGCGACGCCGTCGCCTCGGCGACCGCCGCCTGCGTCGACGACCGTTCCGCCAGCGTGCGGCGAGAGCCCGTCGGGGTGCGCGCACCGGCCAGGGTCACGAAGTCGTCCAGCGCCCCGAACGCGTTGCCGAGCGCCGCCACGGCGACCGACGAGGCGAAGAACCCGAACACCGGGAACCGGTACAGCGCACCGCCGTGCAGTGGTCCGTCCACAACGGACAGCACGCGCGACGTCGGCACGAACACCTCGTGCGCCACCGTGTCGTGGCTGCCGGTGCCGCGCAGACCGGTGGTGTGCCAGGTGTCCAGCACCTCCAGCGACGCGCGGGGCAGCGCGGCCACCTTCAGCGCGCCGTCCAGCACGAACCCGGCGAACAGCCAGTCCGCGTGCTGGATGCCCGAGCAGAACGACCACTTCCCGGACACCACGACGCCGCCGTCGGCCTCGACGCCACGGCCGCGCGGCGCCCACACTCCAGACGCCACCGCACGCGGATCGCCGAAGACCTCCCGCGCGCCCTCGTCCGGCAGGTAGGCGGCGAGCAGGCTGCTGGTCGCGGCTATCGACACGCACCACCCGGCGGACGCGTCACCGCGGGCGAGCGCCTCGGCGGCCGCGAGCGTCGGGCCGGGTGCCTGCTCCGGACCGCCGAGCGAGGCCGGGACACCCAGCCGGAACAGTCCTTCGGCGCGGATCGCCTCCAGCAGCTCGGGAGCGAGCGCGCCCGCGGACTCCGTCTTCGGGGCGGCTTCCCGCGCCAGTTCGGCCAGCACGACGTCCTCCAGGTTCACTTTTCTTACCGGTTCAGTTTTTTAACTGTAGACCCCGGCACAAGACACGAGGGGCCCCACCCGCCGAACCGGGTGAGGCCCCTCCCCTGCCGATGAATCAGGCGAACGGCGACCTGTCGATGCCGCACGTCTTCTGCGCGGGCAGCACACCGGTGAAGAGGTACTCCCGCTTCACCTTCTCCGCGCACGCGCTGCGCACGTACATCGACGTGTGCCCGTAGCCCTCGACCGTCAGGAACCCGGTGCGGGCCAGCTCCGCGGCACCGTCCTGCGCACCGTGCAGCGGTGTGGCCGGGTCGTACCTGCTGTTGATGAACAAGATCGGCGCCGACGTCCGGCGGTTCCACGGGCCCGTGTAGCGGTCGTCGTCACGGCCCTGCCAGAACGCGCAGGCCATCATGTCGAACACGACGGCCCGCCCCCAGTACGGCACGCGCTGGTCCTCGCTCGCCCCGTACCGCGTGTACGCGGCGGTGTCGCGCGGGAAGTCGCTGTCCGAGCACTGGACCGCGTTGAACGCCTCGAACCGGTTCGAGGTGTAGTCGGCGGCCGCGGTCGTCGGCGAGGCCGGCGCCTCCCAGACCCCCTGCAGGATCCGGGCGGTGTCCTGCCACGTCTCGGGCTGCGCGAGCGCGTCCCAGACGGTGCTGATCAGCGTGACCCGGTCGAACCGGCCGTCCGGCGTGGTGACCGGGGAGGCCGTCACGCGGGCCACGAGGTCAGCCCACTTCTGCCTGAGGTCGCCCCCGGCGAACGCGCAGTTCGCGCCCGGCGCCGCGCAGAGCTCCAAGAACTGGCCGAACGTCTCGGCCACGCCGCGCGGCACGTCCTGGCGGGTGTCCAGCGGCACGGTCGTGCCCTGGTCACCGTGCCCGGTCGCGTTGCCGACGAAGTCGAGCGAGCCGTCGAACGCGAGCGCGCGGACCTTGTCCGGGAACAGGTTCGCGTAGATCGCGCCGAGGTGCGTGCCGTACGAGATGCCGTGGTACGTCAGCTTCTTGTCGCCCACGGCCTTGCGAAGCAGGTCCAGGTCCCGGGCCGTGTTCGCGGACGAGACGTGGTCCAGCAGGTCGCCGGACTTCGCCTCGCACCGGCTCACGAAGTCGCGGTAGCCGTCGTAGAACGCGGGCTCCTGCGCCGCGGTGTCCGGGTAGACCGGGATCGAGTTCAGGAAGGCCTGCTGCTCCTCCACGCTGTCGAAGCAGCGCACGGTCGCCGACCGGCCGACGCCGCGCTGGTCCCACGACACCAGGTCGAACCGCGACCGCAGCTCGGACGAGAACAGCCACTCCCACCTGCCGCGCGCCCGCAACCGGTCGACGCCGGAGGCACCGGGGCCGCCGAAGTTGACGAACAGCGACCCGATCCGCTTCGCCGGGTCGGTCGCGGGCAGCCTGATCAGCGCGAGGTCGATCTTCGTGCCGCCCGGCCGGTCGTGGTCGAGCGGGACCTTCGCGGTCGAGCACTGGAACCCGTCCTGGCAGTCCTGCCAGGACAGGACGGGCGTCTGCGCCTCCTCGGCGGCGCCGGCGGCCGGCGCGAGACCGATCACCAGCGCAGCCGTGATCATCAGAGATTTCATTCGGCTCCCCAGATGTCCTGAACCTCTCGATCACCGAGACGTCCGGGGAGGCGGCGGGGTTGGCTTCCATTCGCGCCCGAATCAACCGCTCAGGGCATGTGTCGCGGTCGCTCCCCCGTCCACCACGAACTCGCCGCCGGTGCAGTACGCGCTGTCGTCGCTCGCGAGGAACAGCACCACGTTCGCGACGTCGTCGGGCTGCCCGATCCGCCGCAGGGCGAGCTTCTTGCCGATTGGCGACACGTCGATCGGCCGGCCCAGCGCCTCGCTCACCATCGGGGTGTCGATCGCTCCGGGGTGGACGGAGTTGACCCGGATGCCGTGCTGGCCCAGTTCCATCGCGGCGACCTTGGTCATGCCGCGGATCGCGAACTTCGATGCCGTGTACGCGACGAGGTAGGGCATGCCACCCAGGCCCTCCACGGACGACACGTTGACGATCGAGCCGCCGCCGGCCTGCTTCATCGACGGCACGACCGCGCGCATGCCTAGGAAGCAGCCGACCTGGTTGATGCCGATCACGCGCTGGTAGTCGGCGAGCGTCGTCTCGGCCAGCGCGGAGAAGTGCAGGACGCCCGCGTTGTTCACGAGAACCGTGATGTCGCCCAACGTCTCCACGGTGTGCGCGACCGCGTCGGCCCACCCGTCTTCCGACGACACGTCGAGGTGGAAGAACTCCGCGCCCAGCTCGGCCGCGAGCTCCTTGCCCTGCTCGTCGAGGACGTCGGTGATCATCACCCGCGCGCCCTCGGCGGCGAACCGGCGTGCCGCGGCCGCGCCCTGGCCCCGTGCCGCCCCGGTGATCAGGGCGACCTTCCCGTCGAGCCGCATCTACATCATCTCGTCGGTCAGCGGCATCATCACGGTCTTGAGCTCGGTGTAGGCCTCGTAGGCGCTCTGCCCGCCCTCACGGCCCAGGCCCGACTGCTTGTAGCCGCCGAACGGTATGTGCGGTTCGAGCTGGAAGCCGTTGATGCCGACCATGCCGACCCGCAACGACTTCGAGACGCGGAACGCGCGGCGCACGTCGTTGGTGTAGACGCCCGCGCCCAGCCCGTACT
The DNA here is from genome assembly GCF_042725365.1 of Lentzea sp. NPDC060358. NCBI lineage: Bacteria > Bacillati > Actinomycetota > Actinomycetes > Pseudonocardiales > Pseudonocardiaceae > Lentzea > Lentzea sp. NPDC060358. Next base: position 19,643 of record NZ_JBHXCW010000046.1, read on the forward strand.
CGGTGTCGTTGCCCAGCCGGACGGCCTCTTCCTCGCTGTCGAACGGCACGACGGTGAGCACCGGGCCGAAGATCTCGTCGCGGGCGATCGTCATGTCGTTGGTGGCGTCGGCGAAGATCGTCGGCGCGACGAAGTTGCCGGACGCGAGGTCTCCTTCGAGGCGGGTGCCGCCGGTGACGAGGCGGGCACCGTCCTCCTGGCCGCGTTCGACGTAGCCGAGCACACGCTCCAGCTGCTTGGAGTTGATCAACGGGCTGGCGAGCACACCGGGGTCGAACGGGTCGCCGAAGGTGACCGCGCCCGCGAGCATCTGGGCGGTGGCGACGAACTCGTCCTGCACCTCCCGCGCGACCAGCGCCCGCGTGTGCGCGACGCAGGCCTGCCCGGACAGGCCCATCGTGACCATGCCCATGCACGTCATCGCGGCCAGGCCGACGTTCGGGGCGTCGGCGAACACGATCGCGGGCGACTTCCCGCCCAGTTCCAGGGAGACGCGCTTCATCGTCCCGGCGGAGGCCTCGACGATGCGGCGGCCGACACCGCGGCTGCCGGTGAAGCTGATCTTGTCGACGAGCGGGTGCGTGATCAGCGCCTCGCCGGTGGGGTTGCCGGGGCCGGTGACGAGGTTGACGACACCCTCGGGCAGGCCGGCCTCGATCAGCAGCTCGACCATCCGGATCACGCAGAAGCTCGCGTACTCCGACGGCTTGAGCACGACCGTGCAGCCGGCGGCGAGCGCGGGGGCGATCTTCTGGGCGAAGAGCACGAACGGCGCGTTCCACGGCAGGATCGCCGCGACGACGCCGACCGGTTCGCGGAACGTCATCGCGAGGTGGTCGCCGCCCTGGTACGGCGGCAGCGTCTGGCCGCCGACCTTGTCGATCCAACCGGCGTGGTGGTCGAAGATGTCCGCGGCGATGTTCACCGACGTGGCGTAGATCTGCCCGAACGACAGCGGCACGCCGTTGTCCAGCGCCTGCAAGCCCTTCAGCTCGTCGGCGTGCTCGCGCAGCAGGTCGCCGTACCGGCGCAGCACCTTGATGCGCTCGCCCGCCCTCGCGCGCGGCCAGGTGCCCTCGTCGAACGCCTTGCGGGCGGCGCGCACCGCGGCGTCGACGTCCTTTTCGGACGCGACGGCGAAGCTGCCGATCTCCTCGCCGGTGGCGGGGTGGTGGTGCGTCCAGGTCTCGTCGGTCTCGCGGAACTCGCCTCCGATGAGGAGCCGGCCGTCCTTCAGGCCCAGCGTCTCGCGGTGCGGTTGGACGGTGAGCGTCACAGCTCCTCCTAGAACGCCCCGAATCAGAGGCTCATCGTGTCCGTACAGGCGAACGTCCTGCGCGGGTCGCGATCGGCGAAGTGGCCGTCGAGATCCGCGAACGCGTCGAACTTCTGCTCGACGGCCGGCGGTGCCATCAGCGCCACCATGCCGCCGTGCACGACGAAGACCTGCCCGTTGATCTTCTCGCCGGACGGTCCCGCCAGGTGTGCCACGAACTTCGCGACGTGCTCGGGCGCCAGCGCGTCGTCGCCCTCCGGCGCGTCACCGAAGACGTGCGCGGTCATCTGCGTGCGCGCGCGCGGGCAGATCACGTTGGCACGCACGCCGTAGCGGCTGGTGCCCCGCGCCGCGGCGAGCGTGAGCGCCGTGATGCCCGCCTTGGCCGCCGCGTAGTTGGCCTGTCCCTCGGAGCCGAGCAGGAAGGCCTCCGAGGAGGTGTTGACGAGCCGGGCGTACACCGGTTCGCCCGCTGCCTTCGACTGCTGCTTCCAGAACGCGACCGCGTTGCGCGACAGCAGGAAGTGCCCGCGCAGGTGCACCTTGACGACGAGGTCCCACTCCTCGTCGGTCATGTTGAACAGCATCCGGTCGCGCAGCACGCCGGCGTTGTTCACCACGACGTGCAGGCCGCCGAACTGCTCGACGGCCGCGGCGACGAGGGCGTCCGCGGTGCTCCGCTCCCCCACGTCGCCCTCGACCACGACGCACTTCGCGCCCAGCTCCTCGGCCGCGGCCGCGGCGGCACCGGCCGCGCCCGGCAGGTCGTTGAGGATCAGGCTCGCCCCGGCACGGGCCAGTTCGAGCGCCTCGGCGCGGCCGAGCCCGGCTCCCGCGCCGGTGACGACGGCGACCTTCCCCGCAAGGTCCACAGGAGACTCCCCACGATGTCAGTCGAACAGGATGACCTGGCGGATCAGGGAACCCCCGCCGCGCAACGCCTGCAGGCCCTCGTTGACCTCCTCGAGCCTGATCCGCTTGCTGATCATGCCCTCGAGGTCGAGCCGGCCCTGCCGCCACAGCGCGATCATCCGCGGCACGTCGCGGCGGAAGTTCGCCGTCCCGTAGAACGACCCGTGCAGGGTCTTGTCGTGCAGGAACAGCTCCTGGGCGCTGAAGGAGACCATCGCGTCGGCCCGTCCGGCGCCCACGACGACCGTGTGGCCGCCGCGGCGGGTGAGGTCCCACGCCTGGCGGATCGTGGCGGGCAGGCCGACGACGTCGAACACGTAGTCGAAGCCCATGCCGAGGTTCAGCGCGTTGTTCAGGTCGGCGACACCGTCCGGCACGGTCGCGTGGGTGGCGCCGAACCGTTGCGCCACCTCGTGCTTCTCGGTCACCGGGTCGACCGCGACGATCCGCGCCGCCGCGGCGAGCCGCGCGCCCTGGATCACCGCGACGCCGACGCCGCCGCAGCCGATCACCGCGACGCTGGAGCCCGGTTCGACCTTCGCGGTGTTGAGCACGGCGCCGACACCGGTCAGGATGCCGCACGACAGCAGCGCGGCGACGTCCCACGGCACATCGTCGTCGATCTTCACCGCGGCGTCGGCCGGCACGACCATCTCCTCGGCGAACGCACCGAGTCCGGCGTAGCCGAAGGCGGGGTTTCCGCCCACGACGAAACGCGGTGACGTGAACGCCGACAATGTGTGTACGAGGCACAGATGTGCCTGTCCCGTCACGCATTGCGCGCACTTCCCGCACGGCGGCACGAACGTGATCGCCACGTGGTCGCCGACCGCGAGCTGCGTCACGGCGCTGCCGATCTCGACGACCTCACCCGCGCCCTCGTGGCCGATCACGCCGGGGGCGAGCGCGGGCAGCGTTCCGTCCATCGCGGACAGATCGCTGTGGCACACCCCGCAGGCCTTGATCTTGATGCGGACTTCCTGGGGCCCCGGAGCGGTGGTCGTCACGTCGTCGCGGAGCTCGAGCTTGTCGTCGCCCACCTGGTTCAGCACGGCAGCCTTCACCGGTATCACTCCTCGCTGAGCTCACGGCCGAGGTACCCGTCGCACACTAGAATCTGTTCCTGTTCATGACAAGGCCCATCAGCGTGAGAGCCGCAGCGCGCCCATCGGGCACGACGCGACGGCGCGTTCGGCCGCGGCCTCCTCGGACGGAGCCAGCTCACCGTCCCGGATCTGCAGAACCTCGTCGTCGTCAAGGTCAAACACCGCAGGCAGCACTGCCGTGCACTCACCGTGCGCCTCGCACAGCGCGGGGTCGACGCCGACCTTCATCCCGGCCTCCTGACATGAAGTAGAACTTGTTCTAGAGTAGCGGGCATGCGCATCGGTTTCACGCCCGAACAGGAGCAGTTGCGCCAGGAGCTGCGGGCGTACTTCGCCGCGCTCATGACGCCCGAACGCCGGGCCGCGCTCGCCGGGGGCGGCGACTACGGCGACGCCGGGACCTACAAGGAGACCGTCCGGCAGATGGGTCTCGACGGCTGGCTCACGATCGGCTGGCCGCAGGAGTACGGCGGGCGCGACCGGCCGATGCTCGAACAGCTGATCTTCCTCGACGAGGCCTCCGCCGCGGGCGCGCCCGTGCCGTTCCTGACGCTGAACTCGATCGGGCCGACGATCATGACCTACGGGACGCCCGAGCAGAAGGCGTTCTACCTGCCGAGGATCGCCTCCGGCGAGATCCACTTCGCCATCGGCTACTCCGAGCCCGAGGCGGGCACCGACCTCGCCGCCCTGCGCACGCGGGCCGTGCGCGAGGGCGACGACTACGTGATCAACGGCCAGAAGATGTGGACCAGCCTCGTCCAGTACGCCGACTACGTCTGGCTGGCCTGCCGCACCGACCAGGAGTCGCGGCGGCACCGCGGGCTGAGCATCATCATCGTCCCCACGTCCGGCCCCGGCTTCTCCTGGACCCCGGTGCCGACGATGTCCGGCCCGACCACCAGCGCCACCTTCTACGACGACGTGCGGGTGCCGGCGGCCAACCTCATCGGCGCGGAGCACCAGGGCTGGAAGCTCATCACCAACCAGCTCAACCACGAACGCGTCGCGCTCTGCTCGGCCGCGCCGTTGCAGACCGCGTTGCGCGAGGTCCGCCAGTGGGCCGGCGAGACCGGTGCCCTCGACCACGAGTGGGTGCGCCTGCACCTCGCCCGCGTGCACGCCAAGACCGAGTTCCTGAAGCTGATCAACTGGCGCATCGCCTCCGGCGCCGGCGAGGCGCCCTCCCCGGCCGAGGCCTCCGCCACCAAGGTGTTCGGCACCGAGTTCGCCACCGAGGGCTACCGCCTGCTGATGGAGGTGCTGGGCGCCAACGGGATCGTGCGCGCCGGCTCTCCCGGCGCACTGCTGCACGGCCGGGTGGAACGCATGCACCGCTCGTCGCTGATCCTCACGTTCGGCGGCGGCACCAACGAGATCCAGCGCGACATCATCGCGCGGGCAGGCCTGGGACTGCCCGCCGTGCCTCGATAGGTCGGGAGACGCCATGGACTTCACGCTCACCGAGGCGCAACGCGAGCTCGCCGCGCTCACCCGCAAGATCCTCGACTCGTCGGACGCGCCGTGGGCCGACCTGGTCAAGTCCGGTGTGGTGCCGGAGCAGCCGGGCGAGTTCGGCGTGCTGGAGCAGTGCGCGGTCCTGGTCGAACTGGGCCGTGCGGTCGCCTCCGTGCCGTACCTGCCGGTGGTGGTGGCGTCGTCGGCGCTGGCCGAGTTCGGCACGGCCGACCAGCGCGCCCGCCTGCTGACGCCGGGAACCGTGCTGTCCGTGGCGCTGTCGGAGTCCGGCGGGGTGAAGACCACCGTGCCGTTCGCCACGACGGCGGCCGCGTTCCTGGTGGCGCACGACGGCCAGGTGTTCCTGGCCGACGCCGCGGACCTCGAGATCGTCCCCCAGGAACTCGTCGACGGCACCGACGCGGGCTCGTTCGAGTTCCCGGTCTCCGGCGAGGTCGTCCCCGGCCTGACCCCGGAGTGGCTGATCACCCGCTACACGCTGGGGTTGTGCGCGGTGCAGCTCGGCGTGACCGAACGCGCGCTGGAGCTGACCGCCGGGCACGCCCGCACACGTGTGCAGTTCGACCGGCCGATCGGCAGCTTCCAGGCCGTGGCCCAGCGGCTCGCCGACGCCTACGTCGACGTCGCGGCGATCCGCCTGACGCTGTGGCAGGCCGCCTGGCGCCTCGCCGAGGGACTTCCGGCCGACGCCGAGGTGGCGACGGCGAAGTTCTGGGCCGCCGACGCCGGGCACCGCGTCGCCCACACCGCCGTGCACGTGCACGGCGGTACGGGCATCGACATGAGCCACGACGTGCACCGCTACTTCACAGCCGCCAAGCGCAACGAGTTCGAGCTGGGCGGGGCGACCGCCCAGCTGCTGAAGCTCGGTGCGATGCTTTGATCAGCCGCACCAGAACCAGCGCGCGGGGTGCGAGCTCCCGCCGGCGTCCTGGTACGTGCCGATCAACGCGCCCTCGTCGCTGATGTCGCCGTAGTGGGACGGGTCCGGCAGGCTGGCGGAGTCCACCGCGTACCGGATCCCCCACTGCCACAACGACGGGATGCCGTCGACGGAGCCGAACACCACGCTGCCGCTGGACGTCCTGCCGAACGGCTTCGTGCCCCCTTCCCAGGTGGCGACGTGCCGGCCGTCGAGGTCGTACTCCACGAGCCCGGTTCCGCCCGGGTACAGGACCCGGTCGTCGTCGAAGACCATCGGTTCACGCCCGCCGGGCAGCTGGGTCACCCGCGGCCTTGCCAGGTCGACGACCATCGCCGTGCTCCGGGTCAGTTGCACGGACCGGAAGTCGTCGCTGATCCCGACGGCCGTCTGGCCGACGAGGTACGACACGGGACCGTCGACCGGCCAGACGATGATCTGGCGTTCGCTCGGCAGGCCGTGGCGCCACAGTTCGCCGATCACGTCACCGCGTTCGTTGACGGCCTTCGCCTCGGTGCTGTGGCCAGTCGGCGTGTAGAGCGCCTCGTAGGCGCCGTCGCGGTAGCGGAAGGCGACGGACCGGCCATCGCTCAAGAAGTGCTGGGCGCCCACGACGACGCCGCTGTCGTTCACGTCCTTCGGCCGGACCGAGATCCCCGAAGGGCCGGGCGACGCCATCCGGACCAGGGAGCCGTTGTCCCACAGCAGGCCGTGCCGGGCGATCTGGTCGCCGATCTCGGTTTCCCCGACGATGTAGCGGTTGTTCTCGCTGCTGCCGGTCGTCTTGGCGTACCTCGCCCCGTCCGGCAGCGGCAGGTCGTGCGCGATCCACCGGCACGGGTCCGCCGCGGCCTGAGGCGCCGCGACCCCCGACATCAGCAGCACCACTCCGAGAAGCACACCCGACTTCATCAGTCCTCCACCTCGTCGCATCAGCCGCACCAGAACCAGCGCGCGGGGTGCGAGCCGCCCCGCGCGTCGTGGTAGACACCGATCAACGCACCCCCGTCGGTGACGTCACCGTAGTAGTTCTCGGAGACCACGGGCTGCTTCGCCGAGTCGACGGAGTAGTGGATGCCCCACTGCCAGAGCGTGGCGACGCGGTTGATGGCGCCGAACACCACGTGACCGCTGGACGTCCTGCCCCACGACCACGTGCCGCTGTCCCAGGTGGCGACCAGGTCACCGGTCAGGGCGCGCTCCTCCAGACCGGCCGCGGTGGCGTAGAACAGCCGGTCGTTGTCGAGGACCATCGGCCGCCGGGCGCCGGGCAGTTCCACCTGCTGCCCGGTCGCGAGGTCGTTCACGAACCCCGAAGTCCGGCTCAGGTGCGCATACCTGCCGGTGTCGCTGATCCCGACCGCGATGTAGGACGGAACGCGCGTCATCGTCCCGCTGCGGGGCCAGACCACGACGTCCCGGGTCTCCGGGTCGTCCTCGTGCCACACCTCGCCGACGACGTCACCGAGGTTGTTGACGCCCTCGGCGCGCGAGCTGTGCCCGGCGGGCGTCGGCAGGAGCTCGAAGGAACCGCCCTGCCAGCGGAAAGCGAGCGAGCGCTGCTGGCCGTAGAACACCTGGCGGCCGACGACGACGCCCTCGTCGTTCACGTCCTCCGGGCGGACGCCGATCGAGGACGAGCCGGCGGAGGGCAGCCGGGTCAGCACCCCGTTGTCCACAGCAGGCCGCTCTGCCCCACGTCGCTGCCGACCTCGGCCTCGCCGACGATGAACCGGTTGTCCTCACTGCTGCCGCTGGTCCTCGCCCACTCCGAGTTCGCCGGCAGCGGCAGGTCGTGCGCGATCCACCGGCACGGCTCGGCCGCGGCCGACTGCGGCCCGGCGGCCGTCGTGGCGAGCACCAGCCCGCCGATGAGCACGCCGAAGACACGTCTTCGCATCTGTGTTGCCCCCAAGAGATCGTCCCCAAGTCGGCAACACGATACGTCCTGTCAGTCCAACTCGGTCAACCTTTTCACCGTGCTGCGGTACTCCGCGACGAGGTCGGCCATCACGTCGGCCACCGGACGCACCTCGTTCATCCGCCCGACCACCTGGCCGACCGGCATCGACACCACGGACGGGTCGTCGGACCGGGAGATCCGCAGGTGCGCCTCGCTGACGAGCAGGTTCTGCAGCGGCATCGGCAGCGGTTGCGGGGCGTCGGGCGACGTCCAGGCCTCCGTCCACCGGGTCTTCAGCAGCCGCGCGGGCTTGCCGGTGTAGATGCGCGTGCGGACGGTGTCGCTGGACCCGGCCGCGAGCAGCGCCTGCTGGGTGCTCGCGTTGCCGAGCGCGTACTCGGCGGTGGTGAGCCAGTACGAGCCCATCCACACCCCGGAGGCGCCCAGGGCCATCGCCGCCGCGGCCTGCCGGCCCGAGCCGATCCCGCCCGCCGCGAGCACCGGCACGTCGACGGCGTCGACGATCTCCGGCACGAGCACCATCGTCGCGACCTCGCCCGTGTGGCCACCGGCCTCGTACCCCTGTGCCACCACGATGTCCACGCCGTTGGCCACGTGCCTCCGGGCGTGCTCGCCCTTGCCCGCCAGCGCCGCGACGGGCACGCCGGCCGCGTGCGCGCGCTCGATCACGTCGGCCGGCGGTGAGCCGAGCGCGTTGGCGATGAGCCGGATCGGGTGTTCCAGCGCGACGTCCACATGGGACCGCGCGACCGAGTGCAGCCACCCGAGCACGCCCTCGCCGCCCTCGCCGTCCGGCAGCGGTGGCACGCCGAGCTTCAGCAGCGTCTGCTGCACGAACTCCTTGTGCGACTGCGGGATCAGCGAGGAGAGGTCGACCTGCGAGCCCTCCTTCGGGATGGTGGCGGGCATGACGATGTCGACGCCGTAGGGCTTGCCGTCGCAGTTGTCGTCCATCCACGTCAGCGCGCGGTCGAGGTCCTCCGCGTCGTTGAACCGCACGCACCCGAGCACGCCGAGACCGCCGGCTCTGCTGATCGCCGCCGCCACGTGCTCGGACGGCGTGAAGCCGAAGACCGGGTGCTCGATGCCGAGCTCGTCACACAGGCTGGTGCGCATGGTCCTCCACGTGGCGCTGCGCCCACTGGTAGTCGGGTTTGCCGCTGGGGGTGCGGCCGATCTCGTCGACGAGCCACAGCGACCGCGGGACCTTGTAGCCCGCGAGGGTCTCGCGGACGTGGGCGTCCAGTTCGGACAGTGTCGGCGTGGCGCCGTCGCGCGGGTGCACGAGCGCGCCGACCCGCTGGCCGAGCAGCTCGTCCGGCACGCCGATGACGAGCGCGTCGAAGACGTCCGGGTGCGACTTGAGCGCCGACTCGACCTCTTCGGGGAACACCTTCTCGCCGCCGGTGTTGACGCACGCGCTGCCGCGGCCGAGCAACGTGATGTCGCCGTCCTCCTCGAACCTCGCGTAGTCGCCGGGCACGGTGAACCGCTTGCCGTCGACCTCGACGAACATCCGCGCGGTCTTCTCCGGGTCCTTGTAGTAGCCGAGCGGGATGTGCCCGCCGCGCGCCAGCTTGCCGACGACACCGGGCACCGGGTCGAGCTTGGTGCCGTCGTCGTCGATGACGATGGTGTCGTCGTTGAGCTTCACCTTGGTGCCGTCGGTCTTCGCGATCTCCTTGGGCACCGCGCCGATGCCGGTGGACCCGGTCTCGCTCGACCCGATCGACTCCAGCAGCGTCGTGTGCGGGAGGAGCTCCTGGAACTTCCTCTTGACCGGGAACGAGAAGAGCGCGGCGCTGCTGTTGAGGATGTAGAGCGAGGACGCGTCGTACTCGCCGCGTTCGAACTCCTCGACCAGCGGCCGGCCCATCGCGTCGCCGGTGATCGCCGCGACCTGGACCTTCTCCCGTTCGATCACCCGCCAGACCTCCGCGGGGTCGAACTTCGGCACCAGGACGACGGTGCTGCAGCTGAACAACGCCCCCAGCACGGCCCACTGCGCGGCGCCGTGGATCAGCGGCGGCAGGCAGAGCCGCACCATGCCGTAGTCCTTGCCGGACCTGGCCTGGTGCCACTCGTCGGTGAGGCGTTCGCCGGTGATGAAGTCGATGCCGCCGCCGAGCGTGCGCCACACGTCCTCGTGCCGCCACATCACGCCCTTGGGCATGCCGGTCGTGCCGCCGGTGAAGAGGATGTAGAGGTCGTCGGGGCTGCGCGGCTCGAAGTCGCGCTCGCCGGACTCCTCCGCGAGCGCGGTCTCGTAGTCGGTGCCCTCGAACGGTTCCCCGGTATCGTCGTCGATCACGACGGCGTGGCCGGGCACGCCGACCTCCGCGACGAGCGGCGCGTACCGCCGTTCGTGCACGATCGCCTTCAGGTCCGCTTCCCCGAACAAGTACTGCAACTCGTTCTTGGTGTAGCGGTAGTTCACGTTGATGGCCACGGCGCGCAGCTTGTAGACCGCGAGCATGGCCTCGACCAGCTCGATGGAGTTGCGCGCGTAGAGCCCGACGTGCGTTCCCGGTGACACGCCGTGCTTTGCCAGGTGGTGAGCCAGTTTGTTGGCACGTGACTCGAGTTCGGCATAGGTGGTCCGCCGGGGGCCGCAGATGAGCGCGGTCCGGTCGGGCACGGTGTCGGCGGCGTGTTCAACGAGGTCTGCGACGTTGAGGGCCATGGTACGCAAAGTAGAACGTGTTACTGTTCTCGACAATCCCCCGTGCGGTCAGACTCGATCCAGGAGGCGCGCGAATGAAGACCACGACGGAACCTCACGCGTTGGTGGAGATGGTCGGCAACGTCCTGGTCGTCACGATGAACCGGCCGGAGGTCCGCAACGCGCTGTCGGGCCCGATGCTCGCGGTCATGCGCGAGGCGTGGGACCGCGTCGACTCCGACCCGGACGTGCGCGTGTGCGTCCTGACCGGCGCGGGCGGCGCGTTCTGCGCGGGCGCCGACCTCAAGGCCATGACCCGGAACCACCCGAGCGACAACGCCGGCAAGTTCGACTTCTCCGTCATCGAGCCGCTGCTGAAAGGTCGTCGGTTGACGAAACCGCTCATCGCGGCGGTCGAAGGACCCGCGGTGGCCGGCGGCACGGAAATCCTTCAGGCGACGGACATCCGCGTCGCCGGCGAGAGCGCGCGCTTCGGCGTCTCGGAGGCCCGCTGGGGCCTGTACCCGCTGGGCGGCTCCGCGGTCCGGCTCCCCCGGCAGATCCCCTACACCGTGGCGGCGGACCTCCTGCTGACCGGACGGCACATCCGCGCCGCCGAGGCCAAGGAGATCGGCCTCATCGGCCACGTCGTGCCGGACGGCCAAGCGCTCGACAAGGCTCTCGAACTGGCGGCGCTGATCACGGCCAACGGCCCCGTCGCCGTGCGGAAGATCTTGCAGACCATGCGGGAGACCGAGGGCATGCACGAGAACGACGCGTTCACAGTGGACGCGCGACTGGGCATGGAGGTCTTCGGCAGCGAAGACGCGAAGGAGGGCCCTCGCGCCTTCGCCGAGAAGCGCACGCCGGAGTTCAAAGGTCGCTAGCAGCCCGGTCGCTAGCAGCCCGGCACGAAGAAGTCACCGGGCGGCACCCACGGCGTGCCGGGCCAGAAGATCCTGCCCTCCGGCCGGATCTGGCGGGTGAAGGCGTACCTGTGCGAGTCCCGGCTGACCTCGGGGTCGTGCGGCCAGTACTCGTCCCAGATCTCGACCTTGCGGACGTTCCAGTACCCGAAGACGTTCTCCGGGAAGCTGGCGCTGTTGTAGCCGGTGTACTCGTCGCGGCGGATCCACGTGCGGGCCGCGCCGTCGAGATCGGCCTCGGCGACGAGGTTGGCGGCGGAGGTGTGGTCGACGTGGTCGGTGCCGGGGCTGTCGCGGTGGCCGACGCTGCTGCCGGACCGGATGTACTCCGGGTTCGCGTACCCGATGAGCGTGCGCAGCATCGAGGTGAAGGACTGCCTGGTGTACGAAGGACGCCCGTCGATCGGACGGGCGACGTAGGTGTTGCCCGTGCCGTCGTGCAACATCCGGTACAGGTCGCCCTGGGGATCACCGCCGGGATCGGCGCACCCGCCGGACGCGCCGTGGACGTAGGTGAACACCAGGCGCACGTTGGTGCCGTTGAGACGGTTCGTGGCCAGCGGGTGGCCGTCCACCCACAACTCCTCGTACGTCCAGTTGTTGGCCACTCGGGCGGTCTTGGCGTAGGCGGCCCGCTCTCCCTCGATGCGCTGGTTCGCATAGCTCAGCGGGTCCCTGGTGTGGACCTCGCCCGCGGTGAGGTAGACGACCCAGACGTTGTAGCCCGCCTCGACGTCCGAGGCGATGTCGGGGTTCATGAACAGCAGGTCGTCGTCCTGGTGCGCGACGAACGACATGGTCGTCCTGACGGGCGCGGCCGCCTGTGCGGGTGTCAGCGTCGTGGCGACCAGGACCGATGAGGCCAGCAAGGACAGCAGTGTTCGGTGCATCTCTCCCCCAGGTTCGAATGCGCTGCGTCCCAGGGTACTTCACGGACGAATTCGTTTGTCCCCGTAACAACAGAGATTGACTGGCCGATCAGCCAGCTATCACACTCCGGGAGCTGGAGTAAGGGGCCAGTCGTGAAGCACTCCGATCAGTCGACCGAGAACGACCTCGGCGGCGACGTCAGCGGCACGGCGTTCCAGGCCGGGTCGATAGAGATCAACGTCGGCACCCCCGGAAGACGATGGCAGCGCAAGGCGTTGCGATGGCTGAGCGTGCCCGCGGTGGCGGCCGTGCTGGGCGGTTCGGCCTCCGTCGTCGACCTCGTCTCGTCGGACGACCAGGTGCTGCAGCTGCCCGCCACGCCCACCTCCGGCCCCGCACCGGACCCGGCGGTCCCGACGACGCCGCCACCTCCGCACACCACGACCGCGCCCGCACCGGCGCGCGTGACGGTTCGCCCCACGACGCAACAGGGTTCGGTCGCGCGGCCGGCCGGCACCACGACTCCTCCACCGCCGCCGGTGACCACCACCACCGAGGCCTCGCTCTCGCCCGCCGCCGCCCCGCCGGTCGTGGGCGTGCGCTACAGCGGGTCACTGCGGTTCGGCAGCTACCACCTCGACCCCCGCCAGCCGCGCGACAACGCGGGCACGAACGTGTGGCCGCTGACGCCCGGCCGGCTGCACGGCGACCCCGGCTACCGGCTCGCCGAGTGGTTCGCCGACGGTCTCCCCGGGCAGGCGGAGTGCCTGGCCCACCTCTCCGCGAACTCCACGCAGGACGCGGAGAACCTGGTCGCGGGCAGCCGCGTGTGCGGGATGACGCCGCACGGCCGCGTCTTCCGGATCGAGGTCGCGGTGGTCGACCCGCAGACGATCGAGGGTCACGTCACCGTCTGGGAGCTGGACTAGTGCGGTGACCGCGCTAGACGTCGTTGCCCGCGATGTACCCGAACGTCATCGCCGGTCCGATCGTCGAGCCCGCCCCGGCGTAGCTGCGGCCCATCACGGCCGAGCTCACGTTGCCCGCCGCGTACAGGCCGGGGATCACCGACCCGTCCGGGCGCAGCACCCGCGCCCGCGCGTCGGTCACCAGGCCGCCCTTGGTGCCCAGGTCGCCGGGCATGATCTTGAACGCGTAGAACGGCGCCAGCCACAGCGGGGCGAGGCACGAGTTCGGGACGACCGCCGGGTCGGTGTAGTAGTGGTCGTAGGCGGAGTCGCCGCGCCGGTGGTCGGTGTCCCGGCCGGCCAGCGCCTGGCCGTTGAACCGGCTGACGGTCGCCTTCAGCGCGGCGCCCGGCACGCCGATGGCCGAGGCCAGGCCGTCGAGCGACCAGTTCTTCACCACGGCGCCGGACTGGTACCAGCCGTCGGGCAGCGGCAGGGCCGGCGCGACGTCGGCGAACAGGTACCGGTTGCGGTAGTTCTGGTCGACGATCAGCCACGACGGGATGCACGGGTCGGCCGGGTTCTTGTCGTACATGACGTGCACGACGTCGCTGTAGGGCGCGGCCTCGTTGACGAACCGCCTGCCCGCCGCGTTGACGATCAGGCCGCCGGGCAGCGTGCGTTCGGCGAGGCAGAAGTACGGCGAGCCCGGCGTCGGGATCACCGGACCCCACCAGGCGTCGTCCATGAGGTCGAACGCCGCCCCGGCGCGCTGGCCCGCGCGGTGGCCGTCGCCGGTGTTCTCCTTCGCGCCGACCGTCCACTGAGTACCGATGGGCTGGCGTTGGTACTGCGCGCGCATCGCCGCGTTGTGCTCGAAGCCGCCGGAGCCCATGATCACGCCGCGCCGGGCGCGCACGACGCCGCGGGACGTCAGCACTCCCCTGACGGCGCCGTTCTCCACGACCAGGTCCTCGAGCCCGGTGTTCAGCCGCACCGGCACCCCGGCCTGCATCAGGCCCGCGCGCAGTCCGCCGGCCAGGGCCTGGCCCATCGTCAGGGGCTTCTGCCCGGCCAGTGCCGCCGCCGTCCCCCGCGCCAGTGCGGCGGCCGCGGTGGCGGCGCCCTTCGCGTTGACCAAGGCCAGGTTGAGCCACTTGTAGTCCGCGCCGAAGATGACCATGCCCGCCGGCACGGCCAGGTAGGGCGCGTTGAGGTGCGCCAGCTCGTCGCCGAGGACGCGGCCGTCGAGCACGTCGGGCTCGATCGACCGGCCCCGCGCGATGCCGCCGGGCAGCTCCGGGTAGTAGTCGCTGTAGCCGTCCATGTGCCGGAAGCGCAGCGGGCTGTTGCGCATCACGAACGAGATCATCTGCGGCCCGTGCGCCAGGTAGGCCTGCTGGCGCGCGATCGGGATGTCGCCGACGACGGCGGCCAGGTACTGCGCGGCCTTGGCCGGGGTGTCCGGAACGCCCGCGGCGAGGATGACCTCGTTGTTGGGGATCCAGATGCCGGCACCGGACCGGGCCGCCGAGCCGCCGAACGTGGGCGCCTTCTCGAGCACCACGCAGCTCAGGCCGCGTTTCGCGGCGGTGAGGGCGGCGGTCATGCCGGCCGCGCCCGAGCCGACCACCACGACGTCGAACTCGTCGGCGGCCTCCGCCGCTGCGGGTCTGGCCAGTCCCGAAGCCAGCGCGAGGCCGGCTCCGGCGAGCACCTGACGGCGGTTGAGGGTCATGGGGTCGCTCCCGGCATCGTCTTGCGGTGGTCCCAGCTGGCCGTCCTGGTCGGACGGAAGAGCACGGCGACGCGCCTGGACATGGCTTTGCGCAACGCCTCGCGGGCGGTCTCGTCCTCGCCCACCTCGCCGAAGTTGCGCGCCACCACGGCGTCCACGACCGGGCCGAGGTCGGTGAACTCGGTGACGCCCTCCATGTGCACGCCGCGCAGCTGGTCGTAGGTCTCCCCCGCCTCCGCCAGCACGCTGCAGCGCGGGTCGCGGCGCAGGTTCACGATCTTCTGCGACTTGCGGTCGGTGCAGAACACGATGTCTCCGCCGAGGAACGCGAACCACATCGGCGCGAGGTGCGGCAGGCCGGTGCGCCCGATCGTCGCCACGACCAGCGTCCTCTGCTCGCGCAGGAACGCCCCGGTCTCGGCCGGCGACATCTTGATCAGGTCACGCACGGTCTTTGAGCTTTCGCTTGTAGAGCTTGCCGTTGGGGTCGCGCGGCAGTTCGTCCACGTACTCGATCGTGCGCGGCAGCTTGAACTTCGCGAGCCTCGTCCGCGCGAACTCGAGGATCTCCTCGGTCAGCGCGGCATCGCCCTCGACACCGTCGGTCGGCTGCACGACGGCCTTGATCTCCTCGCCCCAGTCCGCGTGCGGGACGCCGAAGACGGCGACGTCGGCGACCTTGGGGTGGCAGACGAGCTCGCCCTCGATCTCGGCCGGGTAGATGTTCACCCCACCGGAGATGATCATGTCGTTCTTGCGGTCGCAGAGGAACAGGTAGCCGTCCTCGTCGAGGTACCCGATGTCCTGCAACGTGAACAGCTTGCCCACGCGTGCGGCGCGGGTCTTCTCCTCGTCCTTGTGGTACTCGAAGGTCGAGTCGCCCATCCGCATGTAGACGAGCCCCTGCTCGCCGGCGGGCAGCTCGGTGCCGTCCTCGTCGAGGATCTTGATCTCCGACGTCGGCCACGGCAGGCCGACGGACCCGGGCTTGCGCAGCCACTCCTGCGCGGAGATCGCGGTGCCACCGCCCTCGGTGGCCGCGTAGTACTCGATGACGACCGGCCCCCACCAGTCGAGCATGCGGCGCTTGACCTCCAGCGGGCACGGAGCGGCGCCGTGGATCATCGCGCGCAGGGAACCCGTGTCGTACCTGGACTTCACCTCGTCGGGCAGCGCGAGCAGGCGGTGGAACTGCGTCGGCACCATGTGGCTGTGGGTCACCTCGTACCGCTCGATGAGCCGCAGCATCTCCTCCGGCGACCAGTGGTCCATCAGCACGGCGGCGTGCCCGAGCTGGATGGAGATGGTCACGAAGTTGAGCACCGCGGTGTGGTAGAGCGGCGACCCGCACAGGTGCACGTGCCCGTCGTGCGGCTTGATCCCGAAGATGCCGAAGAACCAGGGCGCGGACCCCGGCACGGCGTCGGGGTCCGCGCCGGTCAGCGGCCTGCGCACACCCTTGGGCCGCCCCGTGGTGCCGGAGGTGTAGAGCATCGGCGACCCGGTCGTGCGGACGTCGGGCCTGCCCTCCTCGCCCTCGCCGAGCTTCGCCAGCGGCGCGAACCCGGCGATCTCGCCGACCGCGAACCGTGCGCCCCGCGGCAGGCTCGCCGACGCCTCCACGGCCGCCTGCGCGAACCGCTCGTGCGCCACGAACGCCTTGGCGCCGCTGTCCTGCACGAGGTACGCGACCTCGGCACCGGTCAGGTGCCAGTTGGCCATCACCACGTAGAGACCGGTCTGGTAGGCGGCGAAGTACACCTGCACCAGCTCGGCGCTGTTCGGCAGCATCAGCACGATGCTGTCGCCGGGTTCCAGACCCATCGCCTGGAACCCGCGCCCGTACCGGTTCGCGGCCTCGGCCAGCTCCCGGTAGGTGATCTCGTGACCGTCCGGGCCGACCAGCGCGACGGTGTCGGGCTGGTCCGCGGCGATGTTCCAGAGTCCAGTGACCACACCCCCAAAGTAGAACGCGTTTCACCTACTGACAAGCCTCCGAGACGGCCTTGATCGAGGCAACGTCGCGACACCCGACGAGCAGCATCGTGACGCCCGCCGACTCCCAGCGGCCGATCTCCTCGCGGACGTGCTCGGCCGTGCCGACGATGCTGATCTCGGCCACCAGCTCGTCCGGGACCACCCGCGCGGCCTCGTCCTTGCGACCCGCCTGGAACAGCGCGCCGATGTCCTTCACCGCCTCGCCGTACCCCATGCGCGTGAACACCTCGGCGTGGAAGTTCATCCCCGGTGCGCCCATCCCGCCGATGTAGAGCGCGACGAACGGCTTCAGCATCGCCCTGACCGACACCGGGTCGTCCGTCACCACCACCTGGCAGGTGGCCGCGATCTCGAAGTTCTCCCTGCTCCGGCCGCCGCGGGCGAACCCCTCCCCGAGCCACTCGTCGTACATGCCGGCCAGGCGCGGCGCGTAGTAGATCGCGAGCCACCCGTCGGCGATCTCCGACGTCAGCGCGACGTTCTTCGGACCCTCCGCGCCGAGCCAGATGGGCAGGTCAGCGCGCAACGGGTGGGTGATCGGCTTGAGCGGTTTGCCCAGCCCGAGCGCGCCGGGACCCCGGTACGGCAACGGGTAGTGCGGTCCCTCGTTGACGACCGGCGCCTCGCGGGCCAGCACCTGCCGCAGGACCGAGACGTACTCCCTGGTCCTGGCCAGGGGTTTGGCGAACGGCCGCCCGTACCAGCCCTCCACGACCTGCGGCCCGGACACGCCCAGCCCCAGCACGAACCGGCCGCCGGACAGGTGGTCGAGCGTCAGCGCGTGCATGGCGCACGCGGCCGGTGTGCGGGCGGACATCTGCACGACGGACGTGCCGAGCCGCACCCGTTCGGTCTCGGATCCCCACCACGCCAGCGGGGTGAAGGCGTCCGAGCCCCACGCCTCGGCCGCGAACACCGCGTCGAAGCCGAAACCTTCCGCCGCCGCCACGAGTTCGGCGGCGTTCGAGGGCGGACCGGCGCCCCAGTAGCCGAGCTGCAGACCGAGCTTCATGGGCTCATCTTGCCACCATTTCGAGAACCTGTTTCACTTTGATCTGTGACCAAGCCGCTGAGTGCTCCACTGGACGTCGGCTTCGACTACACGCGCTCCACCGGCCCGACGATCGGCCGGTTCCTCTCGGATCTGCGCCGCCGCAGGGTGACCGGGATCCGCGGATCGGACGGCCGTGTGCACGTGCCGCCGCTCGAGTACGACCCCGTGACGGCGCAGCAGCTGTCCGAGTTCGTCGACGTGGCGTCGACCGGTGTCGTGCGCGGCTGGTCCTGGATCCCCGAACCGCTCGAAGGCCAGCCGCTCGACCGTCCGTTCGCGTGGGCGCTGATCCAGCTCGACGGCGCGGACACGTCGCTGCTGCACGCCGTGGACGCCGGTTCGCCCGATGCGATCTCGACAGGCGCACGTGTCCGGGTGCGGTGGCGTGCCGAACGGGTTGGCGCGATCACCGACATCGAGTGCTTCGAGCTCTCCGACTCCCCCGCCGACCCACCGGTCGAGGCGGAGGACGTCTCGATGGTGATCACGCCGGTCAACCTCCACTACACGCACTCCGCGTCGCCGACGGAGGACCCGTTCCTGCGCGGCCTGATGGAGGGCCGGCTGATCGCCCAGCGCTGCCCCGCCTGCGAGAAGGTCTACTTCCCGCCGCGCCCCGCGTGCCCCACCGACGGCGTGCCGACGACGGACCAGGTCGAGCTGTCCGACCGCGGCACCGTCACGACGTTCTGCGTGGTCAACGTGCCGTTCCTCGGCCAGCGCATCCCGCCGCCGTACGTCTCGGCCTACGTGCTGCTCGACGGCGCGGACATCCCGTTCCTGCACCTGCTGCTCGGCGTCGCACCCGAGGACGTGCGAATGGGCATGCGCGTCGAGGCGGTGTGGAAGCCCCGCGAGGAGTGGGGCCCGACGATGCAGAACATCGACCACTTCAAGCCCTCCGGCGAGCCGGACGCGGCGTTCGACTCCTACTCCCGGCACCTGTGAGGCTCGCATGCGTGAGGTTGCGGTAGTCGGGTTCGCGCAGACGCCCTGCGTGCGCGAGACCGACGGCACCACCAACGGTGTCGAGATGCTGGTGCCGATCTTCCACGAGGTGCTCGGCGGTCTCGGGCTCACCAGGTCCGACATCGGGTTCTGGTGCTCGGGCTCGTCGGACTACCTGGCGGGGCGCGCGTTCTCGTTCGTCTCGGCGGTGGACGCGATCGGTGCCTTCCCGCCGATCGCCGAGTCGCACGTGGAGATGGACGCCGCGTGGGCGCTCTACGAGGCCTGGGTGAAGCTGCAGTGCGGCGAGGTCGACACCGCCCTGGTGTACGGCTTCGGCAAGTCGTCCGCGGGTCAGCTGCGGCGGGTCATGGCGATGCAGCTCGACCCGTACGTCGTGACGCCGCTGTGGCCGGACACCATCGGGCTGGCGGGCATCCAGGCGCGGATGGGCATCGAGGCCGGGCTGTGGGACGAGCGCGCGATGGCGTCCGTGGCCGTGCGGAGCCGGTCCAACGCGCTGTCGAACCCGCTGGCTCAGCTCTCGGGCACCTACGACGTCGACTCCCTGCTGGCCAGCGACTACGTCGCGGACCCGTTGCGCCGCCACGACTGCGCTCCGATCACCGACGGCGCGGCCACGATCGTGCTGGCTGCGGGTGACCGCGCACGGGAGCTGTGCGCGCGTCCCGCGTGGATCACCGGGTTCGAGCACCGGGTCGACTCGCCGTCGTTCGGCACCCGCGACCTGACGACGTCCCCGTCGACCGTGGCCGCGGGCAAGGCGGCCGGGGTGGACGGTGTCGAGGTGGCCGAGCTGCACGCGCCGTTCAGCCACCAGGAGATCCTGCTGCGCCAGGCGCTCGGGCTCGGCGACGACGTCGCGGTGAACCCGTCCGGCGGCGTGCTGGCGGGCAACCCGATGTTCTCGGCCGGACTCGCCCGCATCGGCGAGGCGGCCCGCCGGGTCCACGACGGCGCGGCGTCGCGCGTGCTGGGTCACGCCACGAGCGGCCCGCTGCTCCAGCAGAACCTCGTCTGCGTGATGGAAGGGCGGGAGTAGATGCGACCGGCAGCTGTGGTCGGCACCGGCCAGACGCACCACGCCGCGAAGCGCCTCGACGTGTCGATGGCGGGCCTGTGCCGCGAGGCGATCGACCGCGCGATGGCCGACGCGGGCGTCGACTGGCCGGACATCGACGCCGTGGTGCTCGGCAAGGCACCGGACCTGTTCGAGGGCGTGATGATGCCCGAGCTGTTCCTGGCGGACGCGCTGGGCGCCGTCGGGAAACCGCTGCTGCGCGTGCACACCGCCGGTTCGGTCGGCGGCAGCACCGGAAACGTGGCCGCGTCCCTGGTCCAGTCCGGAGTGCACGACCGCGTGCTGGCCGTGGCGTTCGAGAAGCAGTCGGAGTCGAACGCGATGTGGGCGCTCTCGGTGCCGACGCCGTTCACGATGCCCGTGCACGCGGGCGCCGGCGGCTACTTCGCGCCGCACGTCCGCGCCTACATCCGCCGCGCGGGCGCTCCCGAGCACATCGGCGCGATGGTCGCCGCCAAGGACCGCCGCAACGGCGCCCTGAACCCCTACGCGCACCTGAAACAGGCCGACGTCACCGTCGAGTCGGTGCGGGCGTCGAAGATGCTGTGGGACCCGATCCGGTACGACGAGACGTGCCCGTCGTCGGACGGCGCCTGCGCGGTGGTGATCTCGGCCGAGCCGACGTCCTCGCGTGCCGCCTGGATCCGTGCGACCGCGATGCGCACCGAGCCCACCACGTTCGCCGGCCGCGACCAGGTCAACCCGCAGGCCGGGCAGGACTGCGCGCGGGCGTTGTGGAAGCAGGCGGGCATCACCGACCCGCTGTCCGAAGTGGACGCCGCCGAGATCTACGTGCCGTTCTCGTGGTTCGAGCCGATGTGGCTCGAAAACCTCGGTTTCACCGACGTCGGCCAGGGCTGGAAGCTCACCGAGGCGGGCGAGACCGAGATCGGCGGCCGGCTGCCGGTGAACCCGTCCGGCGGCGTGCTGTCGTCGAACCCGATCGGCGCCTCCGGCCTGCTGCGCTTCGCCGAGGCCGCCATGCAGGTCATGGGCACCGCGGGCGAGCACCAGGTCGACGGCGCGCGGGTCGCGCTGGGCCACGCGTACGGCGGTGGGTCGCAGTTCTTCGCCATGTGGGTCGTCGGATCGGAGAAGCCATGAAGTTCACCGTCGGCATCGCGATGAGCCCGCTCGACCAGCTGACGGAGCTGGCCCGCTGCGCCGAGGAGTGCGGGTACTCGTCGATCGCGCTGCCGGACTCCCTGTTCTTCTCGGAGAAGGTGTCCGCAGACTACCCGTACACGCCGGACGGCTCCCGGATGTGGAACCCCGAGACGCCGTGGGTGGACCCGTTCGTCGCCGCGGCGGCGATGGGCGCCGTCACGTCGCGCATCCACTTCTACACGCAGGTCCTGAAGCTGGGCTCGCGCAACCCGCTGCTGCTGGCCCGCCAGGTCGGCTCGGTGGCCCACCTGACCGGCAACCGCTTCGGCCTCGGCGTGGGCCTGGGCTGGTCGCCGGAGGAGTTCGAGTGGTGCGGCGTGCCGTTCAAGAACCGCGGCCCGCGCGTGGACGAGATGATCGACGTGCTGAAGCTGGTGCTCGGCGGCGGGATGGTCGAGTACCACGGCGACTACTTCGACTTCGACCGGCTGCAGATGTCGCCGGCACCCACTTCGCCGGTGCCGTTCTACGTCGGCGGCCACACCCTGCCCGCGCTGAAGCGGGCCGCCCGCGTCGGTGACGGCTGGACCTCTGCGATGATCAAGTTCGCGGACCTCCAGTCGGTGATCGCGCAGCTGAAGGACCTCGGGGCGTTCGAGCGGTCGTTCGAGATCCAGGCCGTGTGCATCGACCGGTACGGGGTGGACGGGTACCGGCAGCTGGAGGAGATCGGCGTCACCGACGTGATCGTGGTGCCGTGGCTGTTCCACGGCGTCGGGTTCGACGGTGGGTTGCAGGCCAAGAAGGACGGGCTCCGGCGGTTCGCCGACGAGGTGTTGGGAGAGTTCTCATGACCGCCGTGACTTGGAAGGCCTCCGAGGTGGAGACGCCTGCACGGGTTGCTTCCTGGCGATCCATGGACGCTGTCGTGCGTGGGGCCAAGGAGGAGTGGCTGGCCCTGTTCGCCCCGGATGCCGTGGTCGAGGATCCCGTCGGGCCGTCCATGTTCGACGCTTCGGGGGCCGGGCATCACGGGGTGGCCGGGATTTCCGGGTTCTGGGACATGGCGATCGGGCCTGTCGAGCGGTTCGAGTTCGAGATCCACGACTCGTTCGCTGCTGGGTCCGAGTGTGCCAACGTTGGGGTTATTCGGGCTTTCTTGCCTGGTGGGGCTTCGGTTTCCACCGAAGGGGTGTTTGTTTACCGGGTTGGGGAGGATGGGCTGATCCGGTCTGTTCGGGCTTTTTGGGAGACTGAGCGGGCTTTGGGGACGTTGACCGGGGCTTGATTCGTTTCGGGGTGGTCACCTTGGCGTGCGTCCGTGCCTGTTCCAGCGTGGGCGTGCCCCCCCGGACGAAAGACCTGGGTTCCATCGCCGCTCCGCGACGATCCGCGATTGGGGCTTGACTTCGGGGCCCTTGCGAGGCGCTGTGGTCGGCCGGAAA